>JAABSQ010000031.1 GCA_011390315.1 Desulfobacteraceae bacterium | reverse complement strand
ATTTGGCCTCCCCGGCGATACAGACCGCGGCATCCACATGGCCGACGGATTCGAACATGGCCTCGATGGATCGGCTGTCGGTGATGTCGACCGTCACCTCTCCGGCGTTTCTGGCGGCGACGATGACCTCGTGCTTTTTTGAAAAACGTTCGGCGACCTTTTTGCCGATGGTTCCGCTTCCGCCGATAATCAGGATTTTCATGGTTCCCTCCGGTTCTATTTTTTTAAAAAATTCTGGACATGATCACCGTTCGGTCTCTCTCTCATCCAGGGTTGGCCGAAACGATGATCAAAGCCACAGTTCGTTTTTAGAATTCTGGAATCCTCCATTGACCGGAAACTTAAACCTGCTATGTTCATTTGTCCAACCAATTCTTTTAATGCGTCATTGTTGGAACCGAAGGCCGGTTCTTTAATGCCTTTTGAAGGAGAGTATCGATGCGTGATTGGTTACCCCGGGAGATCATCATTCATGAATCGGTGCGGAATGATCGGGTTACACTTCATTTCACAAGCCGATGCCCGAATATTCCAGTTAAATACATCCGGAGCGCAAAAGCGTCCGACATCGTGGGTGCGTCGGGAACCCTTCAGAAAGCAGCCTCGTCCATGCTGGACAAGATTTTGGCGGGGAAGCAGGTGGTGTTTATCGGACCGGCCCGGGAGGCGGTGGATGTCTTCAGAATGCCGGATGACCGCATGATCTGCCCTGATTTCGACCGATTGAAGCTGGCCTCCAACGGGTGTTTCTATCAATGCGACTGGTGCTACCTGAAGCTGACCTACCGGGCCGCTTTTCCATTTATCACCGTCCGGGTTCAATATGATCGCATCAAGGCCCAGATTGAAAAACGGCTTGGCCGATCCGAAGAACCGGTCATTTTCAACAGCGGGGAACTGGCCGATTCCCTCGCCATGGAGCACCTGACCCGGGCCGGCAGAGAATTCATTCCCTGGTTTGCATCCACCCGGAACGGGTATTTATACATGCTCACCAAGAGCGATCATGTCGATCATATTCTCGACTTGGCCCACAATAGCCGTACGATCCTGACCTGGAGCCTGAATGAACCATCGGTATCCCGGAAATACGAAATCGGAGCGCCATCTTTCGACAGAAGACTTGAGGCAGCTCGAAAAGCCCAAACGGCGGGCTATCCGGTGCGGATTCGGATCGACCCGGTGGTGCCGGTGGCCGACTGGCGGAATCGGTATGCGGAGGCGATCAGAAGCATTTTCGAAAAAATCTCTCCGGAGCGGGTGACTGTCGGCACCCTGCGGTTTGAGGAAGGGTTTTACCGGATGCGTAACAGCATCTTCAAATCCGGTGCGGACCTGAGCCTGTTTCTGGAGGGAATGGAGCCGATGTTCGAACCCAAAATCTTCGCGGGCGCTAAAAAGCCCAAATCCGGTAAATACAGCTTCCCGGCGGATCAACGGACCGAGTTGTTCGGATTTATCATTCGGGAAATTGGAAAATACTCGGATTGTATCATCGCTCTCTGCAAGGAGTCCGCGGAAGTCTGGCGAATGGCCGGGCTGGACCCCTCCCGGTGCGCGTGTGCCTGTCAGCTGAATTCATTTGCTGGATCTGAAGCAGCATTTTAAACGTTTTGCCTGCCGCCGCCAATCCCAAAGGAACAGATCGGCTGTGACGCCTCACTTCAGGATAAAGAAAGAAAAACGCTTGAGCCGATCAGGGCTTGAAAGCGACTGCTTTGAAAAACGTATAACAGAATACCCCGTCTTTTTCCGCTGTTCTGTAGAGCGCTCGAATGCCCTCATCAAAGTCTATATCATCGATCAGACCGGCATCAAGGGCCGATTCCCGCACCCCTTCGATCATGGCCGTGAAGGTGTTCCGGGTGAACCCTTCTATGAGCGCGGGTCTGCTCGCATCGACATAGACCATTCGCGGGGATACCCGGACGGAGTCGAAACCGGCCGAGGTCAAAAGCGGATACAGCTCCCGGCCGATATCGGCATTGCCGCCGGCCCTTTTCTGAAGTTCGACCTGGCACTGAATCGCCCGGTGGGCCGCCGCATTATCCGGATGAAAAAAGGTCGATCCGTGATCCCCTTCGATGACCGTGATGGCGCCGCCGGGTTTTAAAAGCGCTTTCAGATGATTCAGGGCTTGGACCGGTTGCGCCAGATGTTCGAGAACGAAACAGACAAAGATGTGGTCGAAGGATGCCGGCCTGAATGCCGGCTGAAAGATGTCGCCCCGGTGAAAGTCCACTCGCGTGACCCCCGCCGTCTCAGTTTTCGATTTGGCTTCCGCAACCGACCGTGCGGAAATATCCATGGCGGTGATGTGCGCACCCGGGCTGTTCCGGGCCAGGGTGACGGTTTGAGCGCCCACGCCGCATCCGGCTTCGAGAATACGGCTGCCGGCCGGGTATGCAGTGTCGGAGTGGAGGAGCTCTGCCAGGGTCGAGGCCTGGTCCTGCAATCGGATGTTTTCCCGGGGGTCATAGCCGTGAACATATTTCATCGTCCGTCATTCCTTCAGTGTGTTCATCTGCGCATTCAATATTTCCCGCACCTTGACGGACAGGGGTTCCATTCAATGCGATCCGTTTCCCGGTTAAAAAATAGGGCATGGCCGTGCCGTTTTTGGTGAACAGGGTCCGATTTTCTTTCTTTCGGCGATCTCGGTGCGCAGATCGATTTCGGTCATGGCGGCGCCCGCAAGATCCCTCACGGTCTCGATGTCTTCATCCGTCCAGACCCGCGGTTTTGAACCAAGGCGACCGGCGCCTTGATGAAGCGGACCGCAAGCCGGGTTAATCTGTCAAAAGCTTCTTCCGCAGGCGTATCCAGAAGCGCTGTCTTTCGAAGGGCTTCTAAACGAATCGGATCATCCACTGCTTTGCGGGAATGATCAATGGGCATGTTTTGATAGTCTCCGAGTGATTGAATGGATCAGTTCGGCTCATCCGATACCATAACTTTCTTTATTTTTGAAGCGTTTGGGGGATGGTGTCCAGAGTTTCGGCCCGCCCAAATAAAAAAATGAGTCTAAAACGAAACGCTTTCCCTTCTAGTTTTCTGCTATTGAGGTCTTCGAAAAGCCTAGTTCTCAAAAATCTCACAGGTGAAAATTTTGCTGTGAAAACCCGGGAAATATAAGGGGATAGAAGGTTTTAAATACATAAAAACCATTATGGTCTTTTCCGCCCGGCCACTACAGGATAGGACCGTTCGGATGTATTCGGCAGAGGCCGCCCTTTTTCATCCGCCGGTCTCCGCGGGAAACCCTTCTGAACTTGACTCAAGTCAATATCATTTCTTCCTTGCCGGTCTAAAGTATCTCGTCCACATTCACCGGAATCATCAAAGGAAAGGAGCTCTGATATGGAAGCCGTTCAACCGCAGGATAAGACTCAAGAACTGTCTCCCTGGTGGCGATACAGCGCTTTGCTGGTGTTCATCGTCGGAATGTGCGTGCTGATCTATATTTCAGCCAATGCCTATCGGGACGCCCCGCCCATTCCCCACAAAGTGGTCGGTCCGGAAGGTGAAACGGTTTTTACAAAAAAGGATGTAGAGGAAGGGCAGGGGGTTTTCCTCAAATACGGTCTGATGGAAAACGGCACCATCTGGGGCCACGGCGCCTATCTGGGGCCCGATTTTACCGCCGAATACCTGCATACCCTGGCCATCCATGCCAATGAAGTGCTGGCCCGGGAGATGTTCGGAAAGGAATTCGGCAACCTCAGCGGAGAACAGCAGGAGGCGGTCAATGCCCAAACCCGGTGGATGTTGAAAAACAACCGGTATGATCCCGAGGCCGGGGTTTTGAAGTTCACCCGGGCGGAAAAGACCTCCTTCGAGCAGCAGGTAGGCAAATGGGCCGCCTATTTCGAAGGGCCGGAGACCACCGGCGGGCTTCCCGACAAATATATATCGGACGAAAAAGAAATACGGCAGCTGACCGCCTTTTTCGCCTGGACCGCCTGGGCGTCCGCCGCCAAACGGCCCGGCAAGGAATATTCCTATACCAACAATTTTCCCTATGATCCCATGGTCGGGAATACCATTACCAGCGAGGCGGTGCTCTGGAGCGCCATGAGCATCATTATGCTCCTGGGCGGTTTGGGGGTGGTGTGCCATCATCAAATTCTTCGTGATCGTGGCGGCCCTGTTTCTGGCCCAGACCGTAATCGGCGGGGCCCTGGCCCATTATCGGGCCGAACCGGGCTCTTTTTACGGATTCGACCTGTCCGAGATCTTCCCCAGCAACATCCTTCGCACCTGGCACCTTCAATTGGCCATCTTCTGGATCGCCACCGCTTATGTCGCCGGCGGGCTGCTGCTGTCGTCCACCCTGGGCGGTGAAATCCAACCGAAGCGGCAGGGGCTCGGAATCCATGTGCTGTTTTGGGCTCTGGTCCTGGTGGTGGTCGGCAGTCTGGTGGGTGAGTTTCTGGGGGTTCGCGGAATATTTAAGGAGCACTGGTCGATTTTCGGCCACCAGGGGTGGGAATACCTCGATTTGGGCCGTTTTTGGCAGGGTCTGCTGGTGGTGGGCCTGGTCCTCTGGATTTTTCTGCTCTATCGGGCGGTCCGGCCGGCCCAGCAGGAGCCGGAACGTCGGGAGATCGCCTGGCTGTTTCTGGGCGGGGCGTTCACCATACCCTTTTTTTACCTGCCCGCCTTCTTTTTTGGAAGCGCCACCAATTACGCGGTGGTGGATACCTGGCGGTTCTGGATCATCCATCTCTGGGTGGAAGGATTTTTCGAGTTGTTCGTGACCATCATGGTGGCGGTGACCTTTTTTCAGCTCATCGAATGGATCCGCATGCCCGCGGATGTGGTTTTTATCGGACTGGGGGTGATCCCGATGCTGATCGCCACGGTGATCACCTATCTGAAGGTTCGGACGGGGAAAGCGGCATAGCGGAGATAACGTAAAATCCTTTGCCGGTTCATTTCAGGGGCGGATCTTCGGAGTCCGCCCCGGCGACCAAAGGCCGTGCGAAATCCAAATCAGGCACAAAACAGACACCGGGAAAGTCCTCTATGTCATTGTTCAATCCAGCAAAGGGTAGAAGCCAAAATTGCTTGAAAGGACGGTGGAAAAAGGATAGGTTGATTGATATTGAAGGCTGAAGGAAAGGAATTTCCAGAAAACTTATGGCGAACTGACAAAGCGATGTCTTATCACCTACCACCTGCAAAGAAGTGATGTCATGGATACTGGAAGAAAAGTCGGCAGATTCGCTGTTGAACATCCCAGGCTCATCGCCTCCTTAATTGTCGGCATTACGGTCGTCCTCACCATTCTGGCTGTGCTGCCCAGCATCTGGCCGCGCACTTTCGCCCCCCTGAATTCCCTGAAGATCGACACCGACCCGGAGAACATGCTTCCGGGCGACGAACCGGTGCGTGTCTTTCACGATCGCATGAAGGAGATCATGTCCTTGAACGACATGATCGTCGTGGGCATCGTCAACCCCGAGAACGAAAAGCACGGGGTTTTCACCCCCGAATCCCTGAGCAAGATTTATGCCCTGACCGAATTCTCCCGAGGCTTGCGCTGGCGCGATCCGGAAGACCCCGCACAGTTCACCGGAGTCGTGGAACAGGATATGATCGCACCCTCCATGGTGGATAATGTGGAGTCGGGCGGCGCCGGGGTCGTGCGTTTCGAATGGCTGATGTCCCAGCCGCCGGAAACCCTGGAAGAAGCCCGGGCTGTAAAGCGTAAAGCGCTTGATATTCCCTTTCTCAAGGGAACTTTGGTTTCGGAGGACGGCAAGGCGGTCGCCCTGTATCTGCCCATCACCTCCAAAGATGTGACGTACCGCATCTATTCCGCCCTGAAGCAGAAGATCGAAAACCCTTCGCGCCTGTTTCCCTCGGAAGTGGGGAGTTTCAACGGCCTCCTCGACCAGTTGGCGGCCGCCTCCGAAGGGCAGGGCCCGGCGCTGATCCGCGACATATGGCGGCAACTTTCCTCGGAAACCCAAGAGAAGCTGCTGGATGTGCGAAAAGAGGTGGATGAAT
>JAABSQ010000030.1 GCA_011390315.1 Desulfobacteraceae bacterium | reverse complement strand
ACGTGCGGCTGAGCAGGGCGACGCCCCTTCGGAACTCAAAAAGCGGGCGCAGGTGATGCTCGAAAGGCGCAAGGAAGCCGTGGAGGCCTTTGTTGCGGATCTCAACACCTGGATGGAGCAAAAAGGAAACGGCGAATGGCTCGCACCTGACGAATCAATGCGCCAGTCGCTGGGAGAAGAAGGGCGCGAACTGCTCGCAAAAGGCGATACCCTCGATGAACGGGATCAATACCGCCTGAAACGGCTGTGGCTCGAA
>JAABSQ010000029.1 GCA_011390315.1 Desulfobacteraceae bacterium | reverse complement strand
GACATCGGGGTGATGGACGAGGACCGGTATATCTCGGTGGTGGACCGAAAGAAGGATATGATCAAGACCGGCGGCGAAAACGTGGCCACCCGGGAAGTGGAAGAGGCTATCTATAAAGACAACCGGGTCGAGGAGGTGGCGGTGATCGGGGTGCCCCATCCCAAATGGGTGGAGGGGGTCACGGCGGTGGTGGCGCCGAGAAAAGGAGAGACCATCACCGAGGAAGAACTCCTGAATCTCTGCCGCAAAGAGCTGGCGCCGTTCAAGATTCCCAAATCGGTGGTGTTTGTCGAGGCGCTCCCCAAGACGCCCACCGGAAAGATTTTGAAGCGGGATATGCGGCGGGAGTATGAGAGGCTTTTTACGGATTGACGCGATTTTGGACGGGAGAATCTCCCGCGGGAGGTAATCTGCCGGCGGGATTCACCGGGAAACAGAAAACACCCTGAACACACGGAATGAAGATGATGAACGATCACGAAAAAGAAACCCCGAAAAAGAAATCATCGGCCGATATCACCATCGATACGGGAGGGCCTTTTCCGGCCTCCATTCAGATCAACATCCACATTGAAAACGTGGACGAGGTCAATTTCTATGGATTCCCAGCGCCGCCGGAGCCGGTGGAGGAATAAAGCCGGCGGCATTGGATGAAACCATTGGTCTCGGGATCATCGATCAGTACAGGTGGCAGGCCACGAAATGGCCTGCCTCCACCTCCTGAATCTCTGGAATGATCTGGTCGCAGGGCCCGAATCGTTCGGGGCACCGGGTGTGAAACCGGCACCCGGGCGGCGGATTCATGGGGCTGGGCACATCCCCCTTCAGGATGATCCGGTCCCGCTTGATTCGCGGGTCGGGCCGGGGGATGGCCGAGAGCAGGGCCCGGGTGTAAGGGTGCCCGGGTGAATGGTAGATATCGCGGTAGCCGGCCGTTTCCACGATCTTGCCCAGGTACATGACCGCGATCCGGTCGCAGATATGCTCGATCACCGCCAGGTCATGGGCGATCAGGATGTAAGAGAGGCCGAATTCCTGCTGCAGGTCGGTGAGCAGATTGATGATCTGGGCCTGAATGGAGACATCCAGGGCGCTGACCGGTTCATCCGCGATGATCACCTTCGGGTTGAGGGCCAGGGCCCGGGCGATCCCGATGCGCTGTTTCTGGCCCCCGGAAAATTCATGGGGATACCGGTCGGCCTGGTGCGGGGTGAGGCCGACCTTGGTCAACAGATATTCGACCCGGTCCTTGCGCTCGGCGGAGGTCCCCGTGCGATGCACCTTCAACGGTCCGCCAAGGGTCTGGTGAACGGTCATTCGCGGGTTGAGCGAGGAGTCGGGGTCCTGAAAGATAATCTGCATCTCCCGACGAAAGGCGCGTCGCTCATCGGGGGTCATCTCGGTGATCTGTTTTCCCTGAAAACAGACGGCGCCGCCGGTGGGTTCGAGAAGGCGAAGAAGGGCCATCCCCAAGGTGGTTTTTCCGCAGCCGCTTTCCCCCACAACGCCCAGGGTTTCCCCCCGACTCAGGGTCAGGGAGACCCCGTCCACCGCATAGACCCGGCCCACCGTTCTGGAAAAGAAGCCCTTTCGAATGGGAAAGTGGACCTTCAGGTCTTTTACCGTGATGAGTTCGTTCATCTTTGTGTTCCTTCCCGAAACTCGGGCGCATTCCTTTCCGGAACAACCGCCGCCTGATCCGGATAGAGCCAGCATCGCACCCGATGCCCGTTATCGACATCCAACAGGTCGGGCCGTTTTTTCAGACAGACATCCATGGCTTCGGGGCAGCGGGGATGAAAACTGCACCCGGTCGGCAGATCATACAGACTGGGGACGATGCCCGCCACCTCCCGCAGACGCCGGCGCCCGCCCGTGCTTCGCTCCCCCAGACGGGGTACCGAGGCCAGAAGACCTCGGGTATAGGGATGTTTCGGGTCTTCGAAAAGGGAAAAGACGCCGGCCTGTTCCACGATCTTACCGGCGTACATAACCGCCACCCGCCGCGCCGTTTCCGCAATCACCCCCAGGTCGTGGGTGATCATCAAAATGGCGGTGTCGAAATCTTCCTTCAATTCCAGCATCAGGTCGATGATCTGGGCCTGGATAGTGACATCCAGGGCGGTGGTGGGCTCATCGGCGATCAGGATCTCCGGCGAGCATGACAAAGCCATGGCGATCATGGCCCGCTGACGCATGCCGCCGGAGAGCTGATGCGGGTATTCCCCGGCCCGCTTTTCCGGTGAAGGCACCTGCACCTTTTCCAGCATTTCCACCGCCTTTTCCATAGCCGCTTTCGGCGCCATATTCCGGTGGGCGGTCAGGGCTTCGGCAATCTGGTCTCCGATGGTGTAGACCGGATTGAGACTGGTCATCGGCTCCTGGAAAATCATGGCGATTTTTCCGCCTCGAATATCCCGCATGCGGGAGGCGGAGAGGCGAAGCAGGTCCTGCCCGTGAAACCGGATCTCCCCCTGAACGGTTCTGCCCAGCGGCGCTTTCAGAAGCCGCATGATCGAGAGCGCAGTCACGCTTTTACCGCATCCGCTTTCGCCCACCAAACCCAGGGTTTCTCCGCGCTTCAGATCAAAAGAGACGTCATCGACGGCCCGGGCCACGCCGTCCACCGTATAAAAACAGGTTTTGATCCCATCCACTTCCAGCAGAGGATGATTTGCCGTCATATCCTGATCAACCATTTATCTACCTGAACCCCTGTTGGATATCGCTTTGACAATTTAGTGAGTTAATGCTAATTCAGTTTGGAAATTCCGTTTGGAAAATGTACCGCATCAACAAGGGAATAGGCAATAAAAAACCAAAGGAGGGCAGTTATGCGAAAATGGATGGTATGGATGGTGGTCTGTACGGCGTTCCTGGCGTTTTCCCCAAGCGTTTCAATAGGCGCCGAACCCCGCAGCGGCGGCGCCCTGAATTTCATGGCCCCTTACGGGGGGGACGTTATGACCCTCGATTCCCAGCGCACCAACCGGGTTCAGGACTACCTGATCGCCATGAACATTCATCGGGCGCTTTTCAAATGGGATGCCGAAAAAAACCGTCCGGTGCTGGATCTGGCCGAAAGCATGGAAGCGGCAGACGACGGGGTCACCTATACCTTCACGTTTTATGACAACATCAAGTTTCACAACGGACGGCCGTTCACGGTGGATGACGTGATCTGGAGCTATGAACGGATTATGCGGCCGGAAGGGGAAATCTCACCGGGCATGCGCTGGATCGGCAATATCAAAGGCGCCGATGCCTTCGGAAAAGGGGAAGCCGATTCCATCGAAGGGCTCCGGAAAATCGACGACCTGACCCTTCGAATCACCCTCAAAGATCCGGTGAATATCGCCTATGCGCTGTATGACAGTTCACTTCCCATCCTTCCCAAGGAGGAAGTGGAAAAGATGGGCAGGGAGTTCGGGAACCATCCGGTGGGACTGGGTCCGTTCAAATTCGACAGCTGGACCAAAGGCTCGGAAGTGGTGCTGGTGAAAAACCCGGATTACTTCGAAAAAGGCCGCCCCTATCTCGACAAGGTCGTCTACCGGATTATGCCGGAAGGTGCCGCCCGGGATCTCGCCTTCCGCGCCAAGGATCTGGATGCCACCATCGTCGGGTCCACCCAATACCCCGGCTACAAAAATGATCCGGAAATCTCTAAAAACATGATCGAAGTTGCGGAAATGTTTACTCGGCTGATGGGGTTTCATCCCGATTACGAACCTTTTTCCAACAAAAAAGTTCGGCAGGCCATCAACTATGCCATCAACGACAAGCTGATCATCGAAAAACTGCTCAAGGAAAAGGCCTTCAACGCGGTCGGGTTTCTGCCGACCACCTCCCCGGCCTTTGACGAAACCGCCGAACCGTATGGGTATGATCCGGAAAAAGCCAAACAGCTGATGAAAGAAGCCGGATATGAAGACGGGTTTGAATTCGAGGCCATCGGCACCACCAACGAGGCCTGGGGCACCCCGGTGCTGGAAGCCCTGATTCCCTTCCTCAGGGAGATCAATGTCACCATCAAACCGGTTCAGGTGGAAGGCGCGCTTCTGGGTGAACGGGTGGACGAGAAGAATGATTTTCAGGCCTTTATCTGGTCCTATGAGTCGGGCCCGGATCCGCTGGCCGCATTGAAGCGGTGGCACAGCGGCACCCCGGCCAATGCCGGCAACTCGGTGGTCTACAGCAACCCTGAATACGACAAGCTGCTGGATCAAGCGGCCCGAACACGGGACGAAGCCGAAAAGATGGAACTTCTGAAAAAAGCCGACCGAATTTTTCAAGACGACGCTCCGATCTGGTTTTTCAACTACAACAAAGCCATCATGGCTCACCAACCCTGGGTCCATGGGCTTCAACCGGTGGCCGTGGAGATGATGTACCAGGACATGACCAATGTCTGGGTGGATGAAACCAGTCCGAGGGCAAAAAAGAAGTAATTTTCGGTATTGAACATCGAAATTGCGGCCCCGCTTGCCATCTGACGCGCACCGGGGCCGTTTCTTTGAAATGCCGTTCACAAGAGACTCATTCTGAATTAACCGGAAGCGCATGTTTGCCTACGCCGTTCGCCGTATTCTACAGTTTATCCCGACCATTTTGGCCATTTCCCTGATCATGTTCATGCTGCTCAATGTATTGCCGGGAAACGCCGCCATGATGGCCATGGACAGCCGAAAAGCCAAAGACCCGGAAATGATTGAACAGCTCAAAAAACGGTGGGGTCTGGACAAACCGCTGTATGTCCGTTATCTCCTGTATCTGAAAGACCTGGCCCATGGGGATCTGGGCCGGTCGTTCATTCGAGGGGATGAGGTCGGCGCTCTGGTGGCCGCCCGCATCTGGCCCACCCTGAAACTGGCGTTCACGGCGATGGCCATTGCCGTAATCCTTGGAATACCGCTGGGCTTTTTTTCCGCCCTGAAGCAGGGGACCTGGCTGGATACCGCCTCTATGGTCGGCGCCGTATCCGGGGTATCGGTGCCGCAATTCTGGCTGGGGCTGCTGCTCATGTATTTTTTTGCGGTGCAGTTTCGACTGCTGCCGCCGTCCGGCTACGGAGACGGCGATATCGCTCACCTGATTTTGCCCTCCGTCACCCTCGGCGTCGGCTACACCGCGCTCCTGGCCCGAACCACCCGGGCGGCGGTGATCGAGGTGTTGAACACCGATTACATTCGAACCGCCCGGGCCAAAGGCTTGTCCGAACTGCTGATCAATCGCAAGCATGTCCTTCGCAACACCCTGATTCTGGTGATGACCACCGCCGGCCTTCAGTTCGGATTTCTGATCGGTCAGACGGTGATCGTGGAAAAGCTCTTTTCCTGGCCCGGCCTGGGGTCGCTGCTGGTGGATTCGATCTTCATGCGCGACATTCCGGTCACCCAGGGCTGCATTCTGGTGATCATTTCGGTGTTTCTTCTGGTGAACCTGGCCGTGGACCTGTTGTACGCTTTTGTGGACCCGCGAATCGAATACAGTTGAAGTCGATCTTTCAGTGAAGAACCTCATCCGCAAAATCAAGGGCCGCACCAATCTCATGATCGGTGGAATCATCGCCGCCATCGTGGTCGTCATGGCGGTATTCGCGCCGTTTCTGGCCCCCTACCATCCGGTCAACGACGCCAACCTGATGTTTTCCGAGGAACCGCCGGGGGACCCGTTTTGGATGGGCACCGATCAGCAGGGCCGGGATATCCTGTCCCGGGTCATTTACGGCGCGCGCATTTCCCTGGCCGTGGGACTCATCTGCCAGATTCTCAACACCTCCATCGGGGTGATTTTAGGGCTCACCGCCGGCTTTTTCGGCAAATGGTGGGATGATCTGGTGATGGGGCTGACCAACATCATGCTCTCGATACCGCCTCTGATTTTCGCACTGGCCATTATGGCCATTCTCGGTCCCGGGCTGGTGAATGTGTTTCTGGCCCTGGGGCTGACCAACTGGTCTTTTTCCTGCCGAATCACCCGGTCCCAGGTGCTGTTCACCCGCGGGCTCGATTACGTCAAAGCCGCAAAGGCTCTGGGATACGGACGGATTCGGATCATGTTCACTCAAATCCTGCCCAACATCGTGGGGCCCATTCTGGTGGTGGCCACCCTCGGGGTGGCGGATGCCATATTGCTGGAGGCGGCCCTGTCCTTTCTGGGCCTGGGCACCCAGCCGCCGACTCCCAGCTGGGGCGGAATGCTGTCCTCGGCCCGGGAGCAGCTTTTTACCGCCCCATGGATCAGCATCTTTCCGGGCCTGGCGATTTTTATCACCGTGCTGGGGCTGAATCTTTTCGGAGACGGATTGCGGGATATCCTCGATCCCCACACCACCCGTTCGGGCAAGGCATAATAGATAATGACGCATATGCAGGCAATCCTATTCAAAGCCGACATTTTCACAGGGGATGCTTTACGGCCCAGGGCCGAGGCCGTGTTGATCGAAGGGAATCGAATCAAGGCGGTCGGAAGCAGCGATGAGGTTCATGCGGCCGCAACCGGCCGGGTGCGGGTCATCGATCTGCCGGGACAGCTGATTACGCCCGGCCTGGTGGACGGCCATACCCATTTCTCCCGATGCAGTCGGACCTATATTTCGGTGGACCTGGCCGGTCTGACCTCCATCGAAACCTGCCGCCGAAGCGTTCGGGCGGCGACCCGGGAAAAGCGGCCGGGGGAGTGGATCATCGGGTGGGGCTGGGATCACCACGCCTGGGAGGACAAACGCGACCCGCTGGCGTCGGACCTGGACGACATCACCCCGGAGAATCCCACCATCCTGTACCGCATGTGCGGGCACAGCATCTGGGTCAACACCATCGCATTGAAAATCGCCGGAATCAATGCGCAAACCCCCGACCCGGCGGGCGGCTGCATTGTTCGTCTGGATGGCCAGGGGAATCCCAGCGGATGGATGAAGGAATGCGACCACCTGATCAAGGCCCATATTCCGCCCCTGACCCTTGAACAGCGCAAAACCGCAGTTCTGGACGCCCAGGCCAAGGCGCTCCAAAAAGGGTTGACCGGGATCCATTCCCTGGAGGGGCTGTCCGAATACGCCGCCATGGCCGATCTGGATCGGGAAAACCGGCTCAAGCTCCGGGTCCACCACACCCTGCCGCCGGAAGATCTGGACCCGGCCCTGGCCCGAGGGATTCGACCCGGCGCATCCACCCCCCGGCTCTGGTTTCAGCAAATCAAAATGTTCACGGACGGATCGCTCGGTTCGGGAACCGCGCTGCTGCACGAACCCTACAGCGATGAACCGGACCAATACGGCATCGAATTCACCACACCCGCCCAGCTCCATGAGTATGTCCGGGCCGCCTATGCCGCCGAATGCGATGTGGCCATCCACGCCATCGGAGACAAGGCCCTCGCCAATGCCCTGAACACCCTGGAATCCGAGCGAAAGGGGCCGGCTTCGGCCTATCGGGATCGGGTGGAGCATGCCCAGCTGTTTACTCCGGATGATTTAAAGCGGATGGCCGACCTGAAAATCACCGCCTCGGTTCAGCCGGTGCATCTCTTCACCGACTGGCATGTGGCGGACCGCCGCTGGGGTTCCCGCTGCAGCAGAGCCTACGCCTATAAGTCCATTTTGAACGCGGGAATCCCGCTTCAGATGGGATCGGACGCCCCGGTCATGGACCTCGACCCCCTGCTGGGCCTTTACGCCGCAGTTACCCGCCAGGACCTGAAAGGCAGGCCTCAGGGCGGATGGCATCCGGAAGAACGCCTGACCCTGAACGAGGCCCTCACCGCCTTTACCGCCCAACCGGCCTTTACCGCCCGACGGGAAATTATGCTCGGCTCCATCACCCCGGGCAAGCTGGCGGACCTGACCGTATTCAGCCGAAATTTATTCGAGGCGCCGCCGGAAGAATGGCCGGAAATAGAGATTGAAATGACCCTGGTGGATGGGGAGATCGTATATCGAAGGAAGCAGGGAATTCAAAAATAGGGCTGCGATGCTGAAGAGGGGGGTTTTGCAGATCTGCCCCCCTGTCATCACTCGAATAATTCAAGCACCCGCGTTTCAAACCCCGGCAATACGTCCCCGCCGGTAATAGTTTGCTCACCGGAAAAACGGGTGGCCTCCGTCGGCGAGGTGTAAACGAACACCTGTTTGTGTCGAGGGTCCACCAGCCAGACATTCTGAACGCCGATTGAAAAATATTCATCCAGTTTGTCGACAATATCGCACCAACGATCACCGGGCGATATGATTTCCACCACAAGCTCGGGAGCAACATCCAGATAACCGGTCGACTTCACCCGGCTCATCCGCCGATTTGAAATGAAAAGAATATCCGCGGCCCGAACGGTGTCCGGATTTCGCCCGGTATAGATCCCCACTTCACCCACCATGACCTTTCCCGAACCGTTCTGATCCACAAACATCTTCAGCTTGCTGCCCAGGGTGCTTTCCGTAAGACCATGCAGGTAACCCGTAGGGGTCATGGGACTCGGTTTTCCTTTCACAAGTTCCAGGCGGTCGCCGTCTCCGGATGCAAAGAGTTCTTCACCGGTTAAAACCGCCTCCGTTTCGGGTAGGGAATATGACGTTGTCATTGTTCAATTTTCCCATATTCTATTTAAAGCTGAAACTTTGAATCTTGTATCCCGGCTCAAACTGTTCGGGATAAACACTTCTGGTTTGCCGAATCACAGCCCATCATAACCATCAGACGAATCACAGTTCAAGAGAAAAGTCCTTCAGGACAAAAGCGCCGCAGTCTCCTCCGCCGCTGCTTCCAGGATTTGGGCATGGGCCGCCAGATCGAGCACGGTGATCCGCTCCCGAATGGTGCGCGCCGCCAGGGCGGCCTGGATGAATTCGGATCTGGTCAATCGGAGGGACGCCAGGGTCATTGGAAATCCGGTACGGCGGATCAGATCCAGAAAGAAATTGGGAGATCGCACTGCGGAAAACAGCGCTCTGAGTTCATCCCATCGGCCCGGTAAAAGTGCATTAAATTGGAGCAGTTGCGGCTGTTTCTGCTGAAAACGGTTTCGAACTTCATCGGCATAGGGCCCCCAGATCGCATCGATTCCATCCAACCCGCTTTGGACCGCGGTTTCGGCCCCTCTGGAAACCGCTCCCGGTTCCAGAGCCGCCAGTTTCCGATAGCAGACGGCGGACAGAATCACCCCGGCGCCCACCTGCAGGCCGTGGAGTTCAGGGGTTCTGCCGGTGAGCCCTTCTCGCATGTCCAGGACGTGCGACACCAGATGCTCTCCGCCCGAAGCCGGGGCGCTGGAACCGGCCAGGGTCATGGCAATGCCGGAGACCAGCAGCCCGTGGAAAAGGCCGTTCACGGCCGCGCTATCGCCATTGCGTATCTTTTCCGGTGAATTCAGATACCGGTCTTCGGATTCGGCGACGATACCGGACGGAAGTTCGCAATAGGAGCCTGAAAACAGGGTCGATTCCGTCCGCCAATCGGTATCCGATACCGATTTGGCCAACACATCGCAGAAACCGGACTGACGCAGCTTGAGAGGGGATTCTTGAACAACCCGGGGGACGGCATAAATTCGCCGGGGCGGGGTGGCGGGAAGGGTCCGTTTGACGCCTCGAATCTTGATGGCGGCGATGGAAGAGGTGTACCCGTTCATGGATGGCGCCGTCGGCGCCGCCCAGTAGGGAATACCCAGCCGAGTGGCGACGTATTTTCCCAAGTCGTTGATGGCGCCGGCGCCGACTGCCAGGATCAGAGAATAACCGGCGGCGGTATCCTGCGCCGAATCCGCCAGCGCATCGGTCATTTCGATATCTCCCTCCAGAGTCAAAAGCTTGTAAGAAACCGACGCATCGGCAAGGGCCCCGACCACATCCTTTCCGGCGGCCTTATGGGTATTTTCATCATCGATCACCAGCACCGGTCCATCCTGTTGAATCCTTCGGCAGTCCTCGGCAAGAACGATACAGGCATCCTCTCCCGAATAGAGCCGTACTTCGGGGGTTGGGTGGGGTTTTCCGCAGGTACACAGACTCGCGTATCGAGCCGGATCGACAACAAAATTCGAATCAGATATGGTCATTCTTTCTCCCGTTCCACCAATTAAAAAACCCACCGCATCGGCAATCCCCGCAAAAATATAAAAACAGGATAAAAAAAGAAAGTCTTTTTCAAGATTCCCGAGGTTCCATCTTGACCATTATCGTTTTTTGAATGCCCTCGGAGATAATGGCTTCCATTGCCTCATATCCGAAATGGCGCCGGTACCATGCCGCCTGTTGCCGAGTCACCAGCCAGATCCCTTTTCGGCCCCGACTGAACGCCCAGTCTTCCATCGCGCGCACCAGGGCTTGTCCGATGCCCTGCCTGCGGCAATCACCTTCCACCAGAAGACCGGTTATCATGGCAAGACCCTGAAGGGCGTCTACCGTCTTCCGGGATAAATTCCCTTTAATTTTTGGATTTTCAATGACGGTGCTGAATCCGATCACTCGGGAATCGTCCAGTGCGATAAAAAGGCTCCGGCCCGGCTTTCGAATATAGCGTGCCGCCTTGTCTTCAAATAGAGGCCGCCGTTCGGGTGCCATCCGACCACCCAGATCTCGGGCGATCGCTTGAATGTCTTTTTCAAGCGCGGTCTTGATTTCCCACATTTTATCTGCTCCGATCCGGCTTTGAAGCATGACCTGCCCCTTGCCCCATGCGGTATTTCATCGGCTGAATGGATTAATACGAAACGGGTACCCCTCAGAATAGCGCTTCTTATGGAAAGGTGCATCCGCTTTTCTCTACCGCAAGTCGAAAAATTTACCGTTTGAACCAACGGTTATCTCTGCTATAAATGTAAATGTCGGTAAACTTTTCATTGTTTCTCCAGGGAGTGCGCCATGCCCAGGCCAGCCAAACTGCCGATCGGCATTCAAGCATTTGAGACCATTCGGGAAAATGGATATCTCTATGTGGACAAGACCCGACACGTCTTTCGAATGATCGATGAGGGCATGTTCTATTTTCTCGCCCGCCCCAGGCGGTTCGGCAAATCATTGCTGGTATCCACCCTCAAATGTCTTTTTCAGGGGAGAAGAGAACTCTTTCACGGGCTCTGGATCGGGGAGCACGCGGAATGGGGCTGGAAGCCCTATCCGATTATTCTAATGGACTTCAACGGAATCACCCATGACGCCCCTGAGAACCTGAAGCTGGATCTCGAAAGAACCCTGCTGAAAACGGCGGCAACCCATGGCGTAAATATCACGGAGCCGCTGTTGAAGGGAAAGTTCAAGGAACTCATCCTTTCGATCTTCGAGAAAACCGGTCGACGGGTCGTGGTTCTGGTGGATGAATATGACAAACCGATCATCGACCACTTGGGCAAAGGCAAGGACGGATTACAGACGGCGCGATTGAACCGTGACATAATGAAGGATTTCTGGGGGATTCTAAAAGATATCGATGTCTCTCCGGCGTTGCGGTTTGTTTTTTTAACCGGTGTGTCCAAGTTCAGCCGCGTTTCCATTTTTTCCGAACTCAATAATCTGGATGACCTGACCATGAGCCGGTTTTATTCGGAAATGCTGGGGTATACCGATGCCGAAATGACATCGTGTTTTTGCAGACACATCGACCTGTTTTCTCAAGAAACGGGTCAAACTCAGGATTCCATTCTATCCAGATTAAAACAGCAGTACGA
>JAABSQ010000028.1 GCA_011390315.1 Desulfobacteraceae bacterium | reverse complement strand
GAGGCGGATATTCTCGCCTATCTGTCGGACACCGAAGCGGGGCATGATCTGGACGCGGTCGAAGCCAACCTTTCGGAGATCGTGGACCGTTTGGCCGCCTTTCCGGACAGTCACGTCTTTGTCGCCAATTTACCCTATGTCACTCAGATCGGGTTTCTGTTCAACGAGGCCGACCTGGAGCGGCTGGCGGCATTTCCGCAGGCGGATGTGACCTCCCTGGCGCCCGGCCAGTCGGTGGGTTTCGGGCCGGTTCTGAACCCGGACAACCCGGATCAGTCCATCGCCCGGGGTCTGGGGCTGGACAATTTTTCTCTCAACGGGCTGATCTTCGGAACCGTTTCCGCATCCGACGGGTTTTCGCTTACCGCCGAGGAGGCCGTCCTGGTCAACAATCGGGTGGACGCCATCAACGACCACATCGCCTTTCTGGCCCGGACCTATCCGAACGTCACACTGGTAGACACCAACGCTCTGTTCCAGGAGGTGATCGATGAAGAGATCGTCATCGCAGGGGATGTGTTGCACAAGACCCTGGGCGGAGGCGTGTTCAGCCTGGACGGTGTGCATCCTTCGGATACCGGGTATGCCCTGGTGGCCAATGAATTCATTCGGACCATCAATTTTTCCGAATTGAATCTGAGGATTCCGGAAGCCGATGTCGAGGCGGTTTGGGCGGAGGACCCCTATATCGACGGGGACGGGGATTTTTATGTGGACGGACCCGACCCCGCCACCATATCCCCGCTGCTGGCGCCGCTGATCGACTGCGACGATGCCGATCCGGATGTGGTGGCGCCGTATGTGTCGGGCACCATCTGTTTCTGAAGAAGATTCCTTGGCCATGATCACCGGGTCGGCCTTCCTGTCATTCAGGTTTGGCCGAAACGATGATCACGGCTGATTCCTTAGTGTCGGCTGATTCTGAACGATTCGGGGCGTCTGGGTTCGGGCGCCCCGATGTTACTCTTCCCGAACCATCTCCATGGCATGGTCCAGGGTGGCCCGGGTCAGCTTGACGCCGCCCATCATGCGGGCGATCTCCCGCACCCGTTCTTCCGGATTGAGGGGCTCGATGGCGGTGCGGGTGCGGCCTTCGAACACCTCTTTGGCGATCCGGAAGTGGTGGTTTCCGAACTTGGCGATCTGGGCCAGATGGGTGATGCAGATCACCTGGTGGTATCGGGCCAGGGTCGCCAATTTCTGGCCGACCACTTCGGCGGCGCCGCCTCCGATGCCGGCATCCACCTCGTCGAAAATTACCGTGCCCACCGCCTCGATTTCGGCCAGAATCGCTTTCAGGGCCAGCACCACCCGGGAGAGTTCGCCGCCCGAGGCGATATCCGCCAGGGGCTTCATCTCCTCGCCTACGTTGGGGGCGATCATGAAAGCGGCCCGATCCAGGCCGTTGTCGGTGACCAGGTGGTCCTCCAAGATGAGGAAGGGATCGGCGGCCTCGGCGGCCGGGATCGGCGCCAGGGTGATCCGGAATCGGGTGTCGGCCATGTTGAGCCCGGCCAGCTCCTTTTCCACCTTTTCGGAGAAGACCGCGGCGCTTTGCGCGCGCTTGTCGGACAACTCTTTGGCCCGTCGAATCAGCTGTTCCCGCTGCTCGGCGATATCCGCTTCCGCGGCCGCGATTTCGTCTGAGATATTCTCCACCGCCGACAGCTCTTTTTCGATGGTTTCGAGCCGGGAGAGGACCGTCTCGATAGAGCCCCCGTATTTGCGCTTGAGTTTTTTGAGGGCGTTCAACCGGTCGTCCACCGCCTCCAGACGCTTCGGGTCGACGCGGATGTTGTCGAGGTAGGATCGCAGGCCGTCCACGATATCCTCGATTCGGAAAGTGACGTCGGCCAATCCTTCCACCCGGGGCGTCAATTCCGGGTCGATTCGGGAGGCTTTTTCCAGGTCTTTGCCGACCGCGCCCAGTTTTTCAAACACCGCATTCTGAGCGCCGTAAAGCTCCTCCACCGCACCGAACACCGCCTGGTAGAGGACTTCCGCGTTTTTGAGCAGAAGAAGCTCCCGTTCCAGTTGCGCATCCTCCCCCGGCTCCAACCGGGCCGTCAGGATCTCCTGCTGCTGAAACCGAAGCAGTTCCCGCTCCTCGGCCTGTCGATCCTGAAGGGCCTGTAAGCGATTCAGTTTCCGGATCAGGGGTTGCAGGCCCTGATAATGGGCCCGCACCTTCTCTCGAAGCCCCAGGAGGTGTCCGAATTGGTCGAGAATGAGCAGGTGCTGGTCTTCATCCAGAAGCCCCTGGTGGGCGTGCTGCCCGGAGATGCTGGCCAGGTTTTCGGTGATTGCGGTGAGCAGCCGAATGGTGGACAGGGTGTTGTTGATGTAAATCTTGTGCCGGTTGTTTCGGGCGATAATCCGCCGAACCAGAAGCCCCTCGGAGGGGTCGAGGTCGTTTTCGGTCAGCAGGCGGGCCGCGGGGCTGTCGGGGTCCAGATCGAAGGCGGCCGATAGTTCGGCGGTTTCCGCGCCGGTGCGGATGAAGCTTGCGGCGGCGCGGCTGCCCAGCAGCAGGTTGACCGCATTGATGATAATCGACTTTCCGGCCCCGGTTTCACCGCTCAGGATGGTGAACCCGTCGGAAAACCGAATGTGAAGGTCGTCGATAATGGCGAAGTTTTTGATCGCGATTTCTTGCAGCATGGGTTCAGGCGGTGTCTTTCATCACCGCTTCGATCCGTTCCAGCGCCCAGTCTACATCCTCGCGCCGAATGACCAGGGGCGGGGCGAACCGGATGGTGTTTTCATGGGTGTCTTTGCAGAGCAGCCCTTTTTCTTTCAGCAGTTTGCAAAACCGGTGGGCCCCTCCGGCTTCGGGGTGGAGTTCCAGGCCGATCATCAGCCCTTTGCCGCGGATTTCCTTGATGTGGGGGCTTTCAATCTTTTTCAATCCGTCCAGGAAATAGCCGCCCTGCTCCTGGGCATTGTCGATCAGGTTTTCCTCGAACAGCACCCGAACCGCCTTTCGGGCGATCGCGCAGGCCAGGGGATTGCCCCCGAAGGTGCTGCCGTGTTCGCCGGGGCGCAATACCCCCAGCACCGCCTTGTTGGAGAGCACCGCCGACACCGGATAGAAGCCGCCGGACAGGGCCTTGCCCACCAGGGTCAGATCGGCTTCGATGCCGTCGTATTCTTCCGCCAGCAGCTTGCCGGTTCGGCCCAGACCGGTCTGGATCTCGTCCAGGATCAGGACGATGTCGTGACGGGTGCAGATCTCCCGGGCCTTTTTCAGATAGCCGTCGGGCGGAATGATGACCCCGGCCTCCCCCTGAATCGGCTCCACCAGAAAGCCGACGGTATTCGGGGTGACCGCCTGCTCCAGGGCGTCGGCGTCTCCGAAGGGGATCACCTTGAAGCCCGGGGTGAAGGGGCCGAACCCGCGCCGGGAGCCCTCGTCGGTGCTGAACCCGACAATGGTGATGGTGCGGCCGTGAAAATTGTTTTCACAGACGATGATTTCGGCCTGGTCCTTCGGCACCCCTTTGACTTCGTACCCCCATTTTCGGGCCGCCTTGATCACCGTCTCCACGGCTTCGGCCCCGCTGTTCATGGGCAGCACCTTGTGGGAGCGGGTCAGCTCGCAGACCTCTTTGTAAAACAACCCGAGCTGATCGTTTCGAAAGGCCCGGGAGGTGAGGGTGAGTTTTTGGGCCTGCTCCATCATCGCCTTCAGGATTTCCGGATGGCAGTGGCCCTGGTTGACTGCGGAATAGGCCGACAGGCAGTCCATGTATTTTTTGCCTTCCACATCCCAGACCCAGATGCCCTCGCCCCGGGTCAGCACCACATCCATCGGTTTGTAGTTGTGGGCGCCGTATTCGTCTTCCAGGCGGATATAGTCCCGGCTGTGCATGGTGGTTTCCTCCTCCCCTAAAAGATTGTAGGTAGTTACATCTCTTCATATCATGGAAACCGCATCGATTCAAAGGGTTTCAGGCGGTCTGAACAGCGGTTTTACGGGGAAAAAGAGGCGGTTCCGCAAACCCGAGGTTGTGGAAAAGGAAAATAGGGGTTATCTATGTTCAAGGTGCAGAGGAATACAAATGTTTATTACAGGAAATACAAGAAGACACAGAGAAAAAGATTATGTTTACGACCAAAGCGGGAATTTATGTGGATGTGGAAAACATTATTCGAAACGGCGGATTCGGCATCCAATACGACGTACTGCGGAAATTTGTCTGCGATGACGGTTCGGTCCCCATTCGGCTCAATGCCTATGCGGGCTACGACCGGAAAAAGGCCCAGCGGGACGACAATTACAATTATTGGACGCGCAATTATTTTTCACGGATTCGAAGCTTCGGGTATAAACTGATCGCCAAAGAGGTCAAATGGTTCCGGGATGAGGCCGGGGACCTCTATGCCAAGGCCAATGCCGATCTGGACATGGCCATTGACGCCCTGCTCCAGTCCGAAAACCTCGACCGGGTGGTGCTGGTGACCGGCGACGGGGATTTCACCCGGGTCGCCCGGGCACTGCAGAACAAGGGGTGCCGGGTGGAGGTGATCGCCTTCGACAATGTCTCACCGGACCTGCGCCAGGAGACGGATGTGTTCACCTCCGGGTACCTGGTGCCGAACCTGCTCTCCATTCGGGATTCCAAACCCTGGGGAGAGATCGGGTCGAGAGTGCGGGGGATGTGCTATTATTTCAATCAGGATGAAAAGTTCGGGTACTTCCGGTTTCTTCAGCAGTTCGGCCCCTTGTGGATCACCGATTCCCGGGAAAAGGACTCTCCCTACCAGACGGTCTATTTCCATGCCGATTCGGTTCAAAACAACGATGTGGTCAAGGAGCTTCCCAGCCGCGAGCTGGTCTTCGAGTTCACTCTGGTGGAATCGGACCGGGGCAACCGATTGCGGGCCGAGCAGATCGCACTGGTCTCCGAACTCTATTTTCGGCGTCCGGGCGGTAAAGGCAACGGGTTCGGCCAGGAGCGATAGCGGTGTTGCCGGGAGTCGTCCAAACCGGCCGCCTGAACCGAATCACGGCGCCGGCGCCGGAATCAGGGGTTTCGAAAGGATTGAATCGCCGGATGGGATGGGTCGGCATTCCCGTCTATGCCCGCTTTTTCGAGGGGCGGCTCGGTCATCAAGAGAGGGTCAAAAGGATCGAGCCCGTTCTGAATCCCTGAAACCGCCGGGGATTCGGCGGCGGTATCTTTCGGGGCGGGGGCCGCTTCCGCCGGCTGAGACGGACGGTTCTGAGCAGGGATTTTGCCTTTGATGACCCGGTTTTCCGGCTCCGGCGATTCGGCCGGAGGCTCCGGCTTCAGCAGATAGAGCAGCGCAACCCCCAGAAGGGTACCGATGATCAGGATGGCCGTGATCCGTTTAAAAGAAAAGCCGCTTTTGATTGCCTCCAACAGCCGGGCTCCCCGAGACCGCCCCCGACTGTCGGGAGCCTTTGGCTTTCCGGCTCCGCGCAGGTTTTCCACGGCGCCCAGAAAGACCCCCCGGGGTTCGATCTGATCGGCGGCTTTCAAAAGCCGGTGTTCCCATTCCGGCCACACTTTTTGTACAAGGTCCTCATCGCCGAGCCGCCCTTTGGACCAGAAGCAGAGCGGTTCCAGAAGGTTGGAGGCATGAAGCGAGGACGGATCGAGCCGGTTCAGACCGGCTTCGATTTCATCGAGCCAGTTCCTGCGGGAGGCGTCATCCGGAAACGGGGTGCAGAAGGCCGCCAAAAACAGCTGCTCCATCCGCTCAAGCCCCGAATCGGGGGGGGTATCCACCGCCTGGCAGGCGGCCACCAGGAGCCCGACCTCCTGCAGGCCGTCGGGAACGGCTCTGTCGGCGATTTCCGCATGATACAGCTGAATCAGGCGCTGAGAAAAGCCGGTGTCCTTCTCGGGCGGCGGCAGCGCTATCTTGCCGCCCCGACGCACCCGTTCCAGCAGGGGCGGATCGGATTTGAGCTCCCCCAGCAGCACCGGCATCATATTCGGGTCCAGGGGCAGCAGATGGTAATTCCCTTCGGCCGCCTCTTCGAACCGTACGGTCAATGTATCCAGAAAATCGGTGGGCAGTTCCACCCACAGGCCGTACCAGGGAAACAGATAGTTGACCTGTGAAGGGATGTTTTTGAGGACCTCGCGCCGCCATTCATTCAGGGGGATCAGACGCAGGGTGGGCGGGGTTCTTTCGATGGTGACCCGATGCAGCAGATCATCCGATTTCTCCCGGAACCCCGGGGGCAGGTCGAGAACGGTGGGAAAGGACTCCAGGGCCTCGGACAGAAAAACCACCTGATCCAGGGTTTTGATGGCGGCCATGATGTTGCCGGCGGTTTGCCGCTCGAGGTGAATGGTGGCCGGTCCGTGAAGAATCTTCAAAGAGGTGCGCACCCGGTTTTCCAGCAGATCCAGTCCGGCGTCCAGAGGCGTGCCGACCGCCTTGAGGTATTCCCATTTTCCCTCCAGCTCCTGAAGCTTGGGGGTGTCCTTCTGGTGAAACAGGTGGATGCGGCCCCATTCCAGCAGCAGGTCCAGGCTTTGGGAGTAGAGGATATTTTCGGTCTTGCCGTATTCATGCTCAATGGACATGGCGGAACTTCCTTTGAATGCCTGCCCGCCGACCGAAAGCCTTCGGGGCAACGTCTGGTAAGCGAACCGGCGGGAGCACGGATGGTCAAAAAAGGGGAATAATTTTCCTCATGATAAATGGAAAGGCGGGGGATGTCAAAAAAATAAACAGGAATCTGAAAAATCGCGGAGGAAAGCGGGGATGGAAGGCGGTTGGTGCAGCCTGCAACGGGCCGGGTGATGAAAAGCGGTGTGCCCGATGCGGTGAATTTCCGGCATCGGGCGGATAAACCGTGTCAGCTCGATGCGTCCGCCTTGGAAAATCCGAGTTCGAACGCGGCCAGGTTGACATCCACGAACCGCTCCTTGGTTTTGGTCCGGATGATCTCCTTGACCGATTCGGCGGTCAGGGGGAGTACGCCGGTCTGGATCATGGCCCCGACCAGGACCATGTTGACCGAGAGTACGCTTCCGGCCTCCTTGGCCAGGGCCGCTGCATCAAAGGCGATGAGTTTGGCGGTCTTTTCCCGGATCAGCCTCTGAATCTCTTTGAGGCCGGGGTAGACGCTTTTTCCGGCGGAGACGGTGGCCGGGGACAGAGGCGACAGGTTGGTGATCACCAGGGTCTGCGGGTTGCATTTGTTGAGGGCGCGAAGGGTTTCCAGGGGCTCGAAGCCCACCAGGATATCGGCCTCGCCGTCGGAAATGATGGTGCTTTCGGCATTCCCGAAGACGATGGCCGATTCCACCACCCCGCCCCGCTGGGCCATGCCGTGAATTTCACTCATTCGGACCGGGACATTCGAGGCCAGCGCCGCCTCGCCGATCACCCGGGAGGCCAGCAGGTTGCCCTGCCCCCCGACCGCCACGATGATGAGCCGGGTTGTCTGATTCTGGTTCATGAATCCATCCTTTATTCTCGTTAGCAGTTCACAGTGAGGGCTATGCTTTCAGCGGCAGAATCGCGTTTTCCGGGCAGAGCTGGGCGCAGACCGCGCACCCTACGCAAAGATCCGGGTCGATCATGACCTGTTCGTTTCGCAGGTAGAAGGCGGGGCAACCGAGATCATCCAGACATCCCCGATCATGCCGGCACTTGTCCGACACGTAAAAGGCCCTGGAGTTGAGCCGGTTGAGGCTTTTGGCGTAGAGGGTACAGGCCTCCCGGGAGATGATCACCGACACCCCTTTGAATTCAAGGGCCTCCCGCACCGCTTCGATCGATTTTTTTACCTTGAAGGGTTTGATCACCGTCACATGGGGCGCCCCGATGGCCCGAACCACCGCTTCAATGGAGACCCGGCCGTATCCGTCCATGTTCATGTCGGTCATGTCGACCCCGGGGTGGGGCTGGTGGCCGGTCATGGCGGTGGTGCTGTTGTCGAGGATCACCAGGGTGAAATTGTGGTTGTTGAAGACGGCGTTGACCAGCCCGGCCATACCGGAATGAAAGAAGGTGGAATCTCCGATGAAGGCGACCACCTTTTTATCGGTCACCTTGGAAAAGCCGCATGCGGCGCCCACGGAAGCGCCCATGCAGACCACGAAATCGGCCATGGACAGGGGCGGCAGGAACCCCAGGGTATAGCAGCCGATGTCCGACGGATAGATGGTGTCGGACCCCTCGGCCGCCTTTTTTACCGCGTAGTAGGTGGCCCGGTGGGAACACCCGGCGCACAGATTGGGGGGGCGCTGGGGAAGCTCCGGCAGGTCCGACAGATCGGGGGTGACCGGCGGGGAATACGGCACTCCGAAAAACCGGGCCATCGCACCCCGGACCAGGGCCGGGTCGAATTCGTAGAGCCGGGAGAAAAGGTCTTTGTCTTTGCCCCGAACGGGCAGGGTCAGCCCCGCCTCCTGGGCAAATGCCTTGACCGCCTCTTCCATGTAGGGCTCTCCTTCTTCCACCACCAGGACCTTGTCGCAGGCTTTGAGAAAATCCTTGATCAGAGAACCGGGCACGGGATGGGAGAAGCCGATCCGAAGCACCCGAGTGCGGTCCCCGATGTCGAGGTCTTGGACCGCATCGGCGACATAACTGTAGCTCACCCCGTTGCAGATAACGCCCCAGGTCCCGTCGCCCTCGACGAAGTTGAATTCGGAGGCGGCGGCCAGTTCTTCGGCCCGGTCCATATTTTCCAGTAACCGCACATGCAGCTTTCGGGACACCGCCGGGACGCAGACATAGTTGAAGGGGTCCTTTGTGAAATCCCCCCGGGTTTGTGGTGTTTGAACCTGCCCGAAGGAGACGATGCCGGTGGAATGATTGATCCGGGTGGTGGTCCGCAGCAGCACCGGCTCCCCGAGTTTCTCCGAGAGATCGAAGGCCCGGGGCACCATCTCCTTGGCCTCGGCCACCGAGGAGGGCTCCAGCATGGGCAGCCCCGAAAGTTTGGCATAGTAGCGGTTGTCTTGTTCGTTCTGGCTCGAGAACATAAACGGATCATCGGCGGTCAGGATGACCAATCCTCCCTTGACCCCGATGTAGGCCAGGGTCATGAGAACGTCCGCGGCCACATTGACGCCCACATGCTTCATTATGCACATGGCCCGCACCCCCGCATTGGCGGCCGCGGCCGAGACCTCCAGGGCCACCTTTTCATTGGTGCTGTATTCGAAATAGAGGTCGGTCTGTTTGGAAATCTGGAAAAGATTAAGGGATATTTCCGAAGAGGGGGTTCCCGGATAGGTGCTGGCAAAAGCCACCCCGGCCTCGACCGCCCCTCGGGCGATGGCCTCATTGCCCAGGAGCATCATTTTTTCTCCCGGGCCGTCAGTCAGTAGTTTGTGTGTCATGGGTTGGTTCCGCCTTTGAAACAAAGTTGAAATAAAAAAGAATCGCCTGTCGGCCCCATATTCGTGAATCCGTACTTTTAGCCGAATCCCTGTTTGGTGTAAAGAAATTTTCAGGAAGCGGAGGGTTTAAACCCTTTACAAAGATAACTCCTTGATCTATAGCTCTTTGCCACCATGGCGTATGTATCGAGGGACCCTCGGATAATCGGATAAGATGATGGCAATATCGATATGAATGGATTTTTGAGGACATGATGGAAAACGGGCCCGATATTCTGGTGATTGCGACACGAAACCAAGGGAAAACCGCTGAAATCCGGGAATTGCTGAAAGCGTTTCCGCTGGAGATCAAAAACCTGGACGATTTCGGCCCTATTCCCGAGGTGGAAGAAGACGGCGAGACTTTTGATGAAAATGCCTATAAAAAAGCGAGCTTTGCCGCCAAGGTGCTGGGGTTTCCGGCCCTGGCCGATGATTCGGGGTTGATGGTGAAGGCTTTGGGCGGGGCCCCGGGGGTTCATTCAGCACGGTATGCCGGAGACAATGCCACGGATGCGGATCGAAATGAGAAGCTCCTAAAGGAAATGGCGGATCGATTAGACCGCCGGGCCGCTTTTGAATGCGTGATTTCCGTGGCCGTGCCCACCGGCGCCGCTTTGACGTATGAGGGCCGCTGTGAGGGGGAGATCGCTCGGGAGCCTGCCGGAGACAGCGGGTTCGGGTATGACCCGGTCTTTTACTATCCGCCCCTGAACAAAACATTCGCCCAGATGACCCGGGCGGAAAAAAACAGCGTCAGTCATCGGGGAAAAGCCCTGTCGGAACTCAGGGGGGAGTTCGACAAGGTGCTCATCTGGATACGTCGAGAGATGCCGATATTCGAGAAATTCAACTGCCGACAGGACGGATGCGGACAGGGGGACTGATTCGACTATCCCTGTACTTTCGATCTGTCGATAAGCCATAGGCGGTAAACCAGAGGGAGGGGAATGAAGGAATGGATTTTGCAGCTGAACTCGATGGCGTATTGGCAAACCACGGTCGGATTCAAAAGAATCAAACCCGGGAGGAGACCATTCGGGACGTGGTAGCGCGAAAAGAGGCCTTGGTGGCGGCCAACGGGTGTTTGGCCACCTGGACCCCGCCCGAATCCACCGGCCGCGCCCCTCAGGATACGCTGACCGTAAAAGATCCGAATACCGAGGCCAACATCGACTGGGATTCCCCCAATAACCTGCCGGTGGATCCGGAGACATTTGAAATGCTCTGGCAGGACGCCCTTCAAGTGTTGAAAAGAAAAAACCGGGTCTATGTCACCGACCGGGTGGCAGGCGCCGACTCCTCGTATGCCCTGCCTGTGCGGGTGGTGACCGACCGGGCCCTGACGGCCCTGTTCACGATGAATATGTTCCGGCCCGTTCCCGACGATATTCATGTCTCCATTTTTGCAGACCGGGGGTTCACGCTTCTGGTGCTTCCCTACGATAAAATCGAATCGAAGCGCTACGAGGGCCGGCTTCGCCGGCTTCCGAACGGACGCACTTCCGATATCGCCATCGTCATGGATTTCGACAGACGGGCAGGGCTCGTATACGGGTCTGCTTATGGCGGAAGCGTCAAGAAGCTGATTTTCACGGTCATGAACTATTATCTGCCTCTGGAAGGAATTCTTCCCCTCCACTGTTCCGCCAACGAGAACGCCGAAGGGGAACTGAGTCTCTTTCTGGGCCTATCCGGAACCGGCAAGACCACCCTGTCGGCGGTGCCCGACCGGGCGCTGCTCGGAGACGACGAACACGGGTGGAGCGCCGGCGGCATCGCCAATTTTGAAAACGGATGTTATGCCAAGCTGATCGATCTGGATCCGGCCAAGGAGCCGGAGATATACCAGGCGGTCTTCCATGAAGCGGACTGGCGGACTCACGGCGCCATCGTCGAAAATGCGCTGATGTACCCCGACGGCACGTTCGATCTCCAGGACGACCGGCTCACTCCCAACAGCCGGTGCTCTTACCCGCTGACCTATCTGAACAATATCAAGCCGTCCTCCACCGGAAATCATCCCAAAGCCATCGTGTTTCTGACGGCGGACGCCAACGGCGTGCTTCCCCCGGTGGCCCGGCTCATGCCGGCCCGGGCCATGTTCTGGTTTCTCATGGGCTATACCAGCAAGCTGGCCGGAACCGAGACCGGCATCGTCGATCCGGTGAGTACCTTTTCCCGGTTTTTCGGTCAGCCCTTCATGCCCTGCCTGCCGCACATGTATTCCGATCTGCTGGGGAAAAATATGAGTGAACACGCCACCGACGTCTTTCTGATCAACACGGGCTGGAGCGGCGGCCCCTTCGGAATCGGTGAACGGATGGACATCACCCTG
>JAABSQ010000027.1 GCA_011390315.1 Desulfobacteraceae bacterium | reverse complement strand
CCGGGATAGGCCGCGGAACCCCAGAGTCCGGCGCCGGCCCAGTAATAGGGGTAGCCGTAGTAATTGAAAAACCGGGTTTCATATTCCCGGGAGACCGGCATGTCTTCTTCCAGCGGCGGAGAATTTTCCACCTGCCCTTCGGTCATTTTAACCGGAAACTTCCGGGCGGTCCAGTCGGGTTCGCCCAGGGAGATCGGGGAAATCAATACCTTCCGGCCCGGCAGCCACTTGCCGGTATCCGCCACCATGTAGCGAATGGTCCAATAGCGATCATCGAACAGGAAATCCTTGCACCGGCCGATTTCTCCGTCTTCCGCCGCCAGAACGTATCCGAGCAGTTCGTCAATGCTTCTGAGCATGGGAATACCTCCTTTATTTGCATTCAAAGAAATTGTTTAACTGCATATTATCACCTATTATCTTAACAAGATTCCATTGAATACAAATAAGGTCTTTTTTGTATTTCAATGGTTTGAGTTCTGTAGAACTCCTTTCTCTTGCCTTTTCAAAGCGCTTTGTATTATTATATGGCAGTTTTTCCCAAAATCTGTTGGCTAACGATAAGTTTTAAATCAGGATGGTCCCGTAGTGATGCTAATGACCCTGAACAATGAGATTACCCTGTTGGAAAACGGCGACACCTATTTCCCTGCGATCGAAGCGGCGATCGATGGTGCAAAGCATGAAATTTATCTGGAAACCTATATCTTCAAAATGGACAAAATCGGGCGGTGTATTTCGGAAGCGCTCCGCCGTGCGGCACTGCGCGGGGTTAAAACCCATCTGCTGATGGATGGCTTCGGCTCCATCATTTTTCCGAAATCCATGCTCGATTCTCTGAGTGCGGACGGGATACGGGTAAGAAAATTCCGGCCCAAAACCTCGCCCTGGACTTTGCGCCGCCGCCGGTTACGCCGTCTGCACCGGAAAATCCTGGTCGTGGACCGAAAGATCGCTTTTGTAGGCGGTATCAACATCATCGATGATACAGGTGGACCGGGCGAAAAATTCCCCCGTTTTGACTATGCCGTGCGGGTTGAAGGGCCGCTGGCGGCGGAGATTCATCGATCCGCACGGGGCATGTGGTTGCAAAGAGGCCCAAAACATTTGGAAAACAGCGCAGGACCGGATATCGGTCGGCGGTTATCCTCCTCCGAATCCGGGGGCGCCATGCGCGCGGCTTTTTTGATACGGAATAATATCCGAAATCGACGGGATATAGAAAATGCCTATCTCAGGGCGATCGAACAGGCGAAAACCGAAATCATCCTGGCCAATGCCTTCTTCCTGCCCGGGCTTAATTTTCGTCACGCCCTCATGGATGCGGCCCGCCGGGGTGTTCGCGTGATTTTGCTGTTGCAGGGGAGGGTGGAGTATCGATTGGTGCACTATGCCACGCATGCCCTGTACGGCAGTTTTCTGGCCGCGGGCATTGAGATTTTCGAATATTGCAAGAGCCTCATGCATGCAAAAGTGGCGGTGATTGACGGCCGGTGGGCGACCATCGGCTCCTCCAATCTCGATCCTTTCAGTCTGCTGCTGTCCATCGAGGGAAATGTGGTGATAGAGGATGAAACCTTTGCCGCGTCACTCAAGCACAGCCTGAACCAGGCGATCGAAAACGATTCCCGGCGGATTCTTCCGAACAATTGGAGAAACCAGCCGCTTCAGATGCGCCTGAAAAGCTGGCTGAGTTACGGAATCGTACGATTTATGATCGGCATTGCGGGCTATGCGCCGGGGAAAACGCCCGGGCCGATTAAAACGGATCGCTGATTTTACATCCCCCAGATTCGAATGGTCCGTGATCCGCGGAATTCAGTTCTGGAAAAAATCTTTTCCTTCCACGGTTTGCCTTCGGTGCGGTCGAAAATCACCAGGTGGCCTTCGTCTGTTCCGCACCGATCCATGTATTCGATGGTCTGGTTTATCCCCTCCATAATGGTCTTTTCGAGGCTTTTGCGAAGGATTTTCAGCTCGATAACGATCTTTTGAACGGACCCGTCAACGTGCCAGATTACCAGCAGGTCGGTTCTTTTGCGCCCCAGACCGTATTCCCGCTCGATCCGGCCGCCGGAATTGACCACCCGCTGCAAAAAGGCCTGCAACAGGAGCTGTGGCCCGGCCTCTTTGTAATCGAACCGCTCCACCCAATGCTCCGAATGTTCCCGAAAGAATTCCTGAAAGGCGGCGAGGAGTTTTTCCATATCCAACCGGCCGTCGGAGGATACGTACCATTCCGTCGGCTGGTGAAGCATGCGCTGGGTGCCGTAGGTCAGCTCCCGGGGAATAATTTCCTGATAGATAGGGTTGGCGATCGCCGCCTGCCCGGCTTCGATTCGAATCAGGCCCAGGTCCCGCACATACGCCAGATCGTCATCTTGAAGATAAGAGGGGCTTTCCTCGCCCTGAAGAATCGGTGTGACCACCCGACGCACCCGATCCTCCCGCAGTTTATCCGCGAGTTGGTCGAGATGGGTATCT
>JAABSQ010000026.1 GCA_011390315.1 Desulfobacteraceae bacterium | reverse complement strand
ATCTCGCCGTTCGATCAGCCGTTCCCGTGCTTCTGAAACCATTTCCGGAGTGATGGCGACCGACCGGTCCCGAACCCCTGCCTTGGCGAAGCAGGTCTCATAGGCCAGGGCGTTCACCAGCCACGGCTGACCTTGCGTGAATTCCCATATCCGTTCGCCGGCGCCGTCGGAGAACGGCTGTCCGGTTTCGGCAGTGTGCATCCGCAGCAGCGCCAGGGTCTCTTCCCGTGAAAGGTCCCCCAGGCGCAAGGATTCCGCCTTGATGTTGAAGGCGCTGCCGCCGGTGATGACGGTCTTTTCCGATGCGGAATGAATCCGGTAATCCCGAACATCCCGGACCCCGCAGAGGATGATGGATTGGGGAAAGGACCGGGGGCGATGAGAATAACCTGCACGGAGCTGTCTCAGGAGAGAAATAAGGGTATCGCCGATCAATGAGTCTACTTCATCCAGAAACAGAATAGCAGGGCGGGGATCGCTTTCGGTCCATCGAGTCAGGAATTCACTGAAAGCGCTGTGGCCGCCGTGGTGATCGATCAATTCGGGGAAAATTTTGTACATCTTTTCGTCCCCGAGGTCCCGCGCCGCCGCGCTGCCGGCCTGCCCCAGAATGGCCCGCATTGCCGCGTCCACGTTTTCCCTTGCGGATTGGCCTACCTCCACATTGACGTACATCGCCCGATACCGCCCGTCGGCGTTCAGGTATTCCATCAACGCCAGCAGGCAGGAGGTTTTTCCGGTCTGCCGCGGCGCGTGTAGAACGAAATATTTCTGCTGTTGAATCAGAGAGAGGATTTCGTCCAAATCCCATCTTTCCAGAGGCGGCAGGCAATAATGGATATCGCACTTGACGGGTCCGGCGGTGTTGAAAAAGCGTTCCATAGGCTTTCCTCAAAATCATTCCGGAAGAGATTTCCGCCACGGCCGGGGAAACGGTCGATCTCAAGGCGGTCATGGAGGACCGGTTCGGCAATGTATATTTGGCTTAATACCGTATCTTAGGCAGTTTGTCGAAATAAAAATACCGTGCCCGCCGCCGGGGGATGAATCCCCCGGCGGCGTTCGGGGAGCATCATATTTCCAGAGTTTCAGACAAAAGTCAAAAGCGATTTTGGCTATCTCTGATTCAAGTGAAGACCAAGGAAGGGAAGAGTTCCGCAAGAGAAACTTGGACGGAGATCAGCGGGTTTTCAGGGTGTGGAGGCAGAATAGGGAGGGGGTTTCAGCTCTCTCCCAATTCCTTCTCTTTCACCTTCTGAACCACCTCTTTTTGCAGCTTTTGCAGCCCGGGGCTTAGTTCCACCTGGTATTCGTCCGGGTCTTTCAACCGCTTGTAAGCATCATCCAGGTTTTCCAATTCTTCCATAAACCGTTCGCGGATTTCGTGGACCGATTCCGGGTTGATCTGACGACTGCCGTCATGCATGGCGCGGATAAGCAGAGGGTCTCCTTCGAGGGTTTCATCCCGAAGGGCGATCACATCTCCGGTGGGCCTGCCGTTGTCGGTGTTCCGGAAGACCTGCTTCTGGTTGACCAGGGTTTTTTTGCCGGAACTCAGTTTCAGCAACGGCCGATGGTCGTACTGGACCAGTTTGTAGGCGATGTCCAGATAGGGTGCATCCGCGGAGGTCCCCATTTTGGTGCCCACCCCGAAGCCGTCGATTTCAGCATCGTTTTCTACAGCATCATTGATTTTATATTCATCGTATCCGCCGCTGGCGAAAATGAAAACATCCTCCATGTCGGCCTCTTTGAATATCCCCCGGACCTCCTTGCTGAGCTGGGTCATGTCGCCGCTGTCCAGGCGAACGCCCTTGATCTTCTCCCCCCTGTCCGCCATCTCCTTGGCCACTTCCACGGCTTTATGGGCCCCGTTGACGGTATCGAAGGTGTCGATGAGCAGCACGGTATTGTTCGGGAATACATCGGCAAAGGCCCGAAAGGCATCGATCTCTTCCTCGAAACTGGTGACGTAGGAGTGGGCCATGGTGCCCGAGGTGGGGATATCGAACATCTTTCCTGCCAATACATTGCTGGTGCCGTCGAACCCGGCGATGTAGCTGGACCGGGCCACCTTCATGCCGGCATCGACGCCCTGGGTTCGGCGCAGGGAAAAATCGATCAGCTTACGGCCTTTGGCGGCGGCCACGGATCGGGCCGCCTTGCCGGCGATCGTGATCGGCAGGCTCATGGCGTTGATGATAAAGGTTTCCACCAACTGGGCCTGAATGATCGGGGCGGTCACTTCCAGAACCGGTTCGTCTTTGAAAAAGATACGGCCTTCGGGCATGGCGAAGACGTCTCCGGTGAAATGCAGATTGGACAAGTACTGGAGAAAATCACTCGAGAACATTTCGGTTTTTTCCAGATAGTTGAGTGCATCCTGGTCGAAATGGAAATTTTCCAGAAAATCGAGCACATCCGTGAGACCGCTGCTGACGAAGTAGCCGCGATCCTTGGGATATTCTCGAATGAACAGGCTGAAAGTCGCGGGGGCGAACATTTCTTTTTCATAATAGGCCGCGGCCATGGTGAGCTGATAGAGATCGGTCAAGAGATTCAGGTCTTCCGATTGTACGATCATGAACGGGCTCCTTTCTTGTTTTTTTAATCCTACTTTTTCAAAAATTTATTCGGAATAGGGTAAATTCCGTATTTTGTTCACATATTTTCCGCAAATTCAAAATGAACCGAAATACTGAATTTCTCGGTCCGCAGATACACTATTGACCCTATTTCACATTTCCCGGTCGGCACGTATAGTTTAGCGCAGTAAATCAGCGATCGCCCAAAACGGAACTGAAATTTTACTCATTCCGGTCACTACCGATTTATATTCCACTCACTACCAAAATGACACGGAGGTATTCGATATGTTTTTTTATTGATGTTTTATTTGCGTTATTTTTTTGCGCTCCTGCTGGCTGCCATATTCGGCCTCGCGTTTCGAAGCCGGGGACCGTGGGGCAGCATCTGGCTTTTTTTTTCTGATCCTTTTCCTGGCCACCTGGGCCGGCGGTGTCTGGGTGACGCCGATCGGAGCGCCGGTGTGGGGCGCATACTGGATTCCATTTCTTTTTGTCGCCATCATCTTCGCCCTGATCCTGAGCGCGGCCGCGGCCGCGGTTCCGGAAGAAGAAACCACCGTGGAGAGGGTGGACGAACAGCGGTTGGAAAAAGAAGAAAGGGCCACCACCGCCACACTGGGCATTTTCTTTTGGATACTGATGGTGGTGCTGATCATCGCCATTATCGCCAGTTATGTATAAACCCGGAGACAAATCGGATTCCGGAAACAAAGGAGGAGAATCATGGCTAAAGTAGCAATCAACGGACTGGGTAGAATCGGACGGGCGGCATTGAAGATCATCACCGAAACACCGGAATTGGAGCTGGTCGCCGTCAATGATCTCATACCCACGGAAAACCTGGTCTACCTGCTCAAGTACGATACCGTATACGGTCGGTATCATAAAAAAGTGACCCATTCCGAAGACGGTATTCAGATTGAAGGCAACACTTACAAGGTCTTCAATGAAAAAGACCCTTCCAAACTGCCCTGGGAAGATCTCGGAGTGGAGCTGGTTTTTGAATGTACCGGTGTGTTTCGGAAAAGAGAGGGCATGGAAAAGCACCTTCAGGCCGGCGCCAAAAAGGTGATCCTGTCGGCGCCCGCCAAAAGTGATGACGTCCCCATGGTGGTGCACGGGGTCAACAACCCGGAGACTCAAGTGGATCTGCTTTCCACCGCCAGCTGCACCACCAACTGTATCGCTCCGGTGTACGAGGTGATGGGCAGGCGGATCGGTGTGGAGAAGGCGATCATGACCACGATTCACGCCTATACCTCCAGCCAGACCATCGTGGACGGCCCCCGGAGCAAGGTACGGCGGGGTCGGGCCGGCGCCGCCAATTTCGTGCCCACCACCACCGGCGCAGCCAAGGCCACGACCAAGGTGCTGCCCCAGTACGAAGGCACCTTCGACGGCGTGGCGGTACGCGGGCCCATTCCGGTCGGGTCCATCACCGACATCGTTTTTGTCACCAAAAGAGATACTTCGGCGGATGAAATCAACGATATTTTTCGAGAAGAAGCCGACAGCGATCGGTATAAAGGCATTCTCGGCGTTACGGATGACATGATCGTCTCCTCCGATATTGTTCAGGATGACCGGGCCTCGGTGGTGGACCTGACCATGACCAAGGTGATCGGCGGCAATCTGGTGAAGGTGATGAGCTGGTATGACAATGAATGGGGATACGCCAGTCAGATGATACGGGAAGGCGTTCGAATGGTCAAAACCGGATAAGGAGAAGACGAATGGACCGTGTTTCGGGGCGTGAACCGGAATCGGTTTCGATGAAAGGAAAAAGATGATGAACGTCAATGCCTTGGAACCTGAAAAACTCTATCGCGGATGTAATCCCGAACAGTTCTCTTTCGAAACAACCGATGATCTGGAAAACGTCGCCGAAATTATCGGTCAGCCCCGGGCGGTGGCCGCCATTCAGTTCGGCATGGAAATGGAACAGGAAGGGTACAATGTCTTCGCCCTGGGCCAGCCCGGAACCGGAAAATACGCCATGATCCGTGAACTGCTTCGCCGGCGGGCATCCGAGGAGGATGTGCCGCCGGACATCTGCTATGTCTACAATTTCGATGAAGGGCACAAACCGGCCAGGTTACTGGCGCCCTCGGGCCGGGGAAAAAACCTGTCCCGGGAGATGGAAACGCTGGTGGAAGAGGTTCGAAACGCATTGCGGGCCGCCTTTGAAAGCGAAGAGTATCAGAACCGCCGTCAGTCCATTACCCAGGAATTCCAGGAGAAGCAGCAGGAAGCCTTTGAAACGCTGCAGAAAAAAGGAGAGGAATACAACCTTTCGCCACTGCGTACCCCGCAGGGACTGGTGTTTGCGCCGGTGAAGGAAGGGGAAGTACTGCCGCCGGATGAATTCAAAAAACTCCCGGACGAGGAGCGCCGAGAGATCGAAAAACGAGCCGAAGAGCTTCAGCAGGAGGCCCAGAAGATTTTTCAAAAGGTTCCCCAGTGGGAACGGGATCTGCGGGAGAAGCGGCGTGAACTCAACAAGGAAGTCACCCGGTTCACCGTCGGCCCGATGATCGACGAACTGAAAAAGAAATATGACGACGTGGAGCCGGTACAAAAATACCTGGAGGCGGTGGAAAAGGACATCGTTGAAAATGTTCGAAATTTCTTTCTTCAGGAAAAAGCCCGGCAGGAAGGCGGCGAACAACAAGGACCTGCGCCGAGCCCTCAGGCGACCGGCGCCGGCCCCGAGGCGGAGAATCCGGCCTTGCGGCGGTACAAGGTCAATGTGTTGGTGGAGCACAGCAAGTCCGAAGGGGCGCCGGTGGTTTTTGAAGAAAACCCGACCTATCAGAACCTGGTGGGCCGGGTGGAGCATTTGGCCCATATGGGGGCCCTGATCACCGATTTCAATATGATTCGCCCCGGGGCCCTGCACCAGGCCAACGGCGGATACCTGATCGTGGATCTGCTCAAGATTCTTCAGCAGCCGTTTGCCTGGGAGGGATTGAAGCGGGCTCTGAAAACCCGGGAGATCAAGATCGAATCCCTGGGGCAGATGTACAGCTACATCTCCACCGTCTCCCTGGAACCCGAGGCGGTTCCCCTCAATGTGAAAGTCATTCTGATGGGCAGCCCGATGTTCTATTACATGGTTCGTCACTATGATCCGGAATTTGCGGATCTGTTCAAGGTGGCCGCGGATTTCGACTTCCGCATGGACCGAAACACCGAGAATGAGCAGGACTATGTCCGGCTGATCGCCACCATCGTCCACAAAGAAAAGCTGAAGCCTTTTGACCGGAGCGGGGTGGCCCGGGTGATCGAGCACAGTTCCCGAATGCTCGAGGATAAGGAGAAGCTCTCCATCCTCATGCGGTCCGTGGCCGACCTGCTGCGGGAATCCGATTTCTGGGCCGGCAAAAACGGCGATGCCGTGGTGAACGCCCGGGCGGTCCAGAAGGCGATCGATGCCAAGTTCTACCGCTCGGACCGGATTCGGGAGGCCATGCATGAGCAGATTCAGCGGGATATCGTTCTGATCGACACCGAGGGTGAGCAGGTGGCCCAGATCAACGGTCTCTCGGTGATGCAGCTGGGTGAATTCGCCTTCGGCAAGCCCAACAAGATCACGGCCCGGGTGCATCTGGGCAAGGGCAATGTGGTGGATATCGAACGGGAGGTGGCCATGGGCGGCCCCATTCATTCCAAAGGGGTGCTGATCCTGGCCGGCTTTCTCAACGGACGGTATGCGGTGGACCGGCCCCTGTCCCTGTCCGCCAGCCTGGTGTTCGAACAGTCCTACGGCGGGGTGGAAGGGGACAGCGCCTCTTCGGCGGAGCTCTATTCTCTGCTCTCCGCTATTTCGGAGGTCCCGATCAAGCAGTCCTTTGCGGTAACCGGCTCGGTCAACCAGCACGGCCGGGTGCAGGCCATCGGCGGGGTCAATGAAAAGATCGAGGGATTTTACGATGTCTGCAAGGCCCGGGGGCTGACAGGAGAGCAGGGCGTCTTGATTCCGGCTTCCAATGTGGCCCATCTGATGCTGCGCCACGATATCATCGATGCGGTGAAAGAAGGCAGGTTCAGTATATTTCCGGTGGAGACCATCGATCAGGGCATCGAAATCCTCACCGGTGTGGAGGCCGGAGAGCCGGATGAAGCGGGCAGGTATCCGGAAGGCGCCATCAATGCCAAGGTGCTGGCCCGGTTGGAAGAAATGGCTGAAAAGCGGATCGAATTCGGCCGAAAAATGCAGATGGAAGCGGAGAAAAAGGAGGACGAATGACCGATCAACACACCATTCGCCGTATTCTCGTCGCTCTGGACGCTTCTCCCGCCAGCCTGGAAGGATTGAAAACCGCCGCAGAACTGGCCGAACGGTTGAATGCCGAACTGACCGGGTTGTTCGTGGAAGATATCGAACTGCTGCGGGCGGTGGAACTGCCCTTTGTCACAGAGATCGGCTACCTGTCCATGATCGGCCGCCGGCTGGAACCGTCTCGACTGGAGCAGCAGCTTCGGGGCCAGGCCGAACAGATTCGCAGAGCACTGGCCGCCGCCGCCGACCGGCGGGGGCTGAGCTGGGATTTTCGAACCATCCGCGGACCGGTGGCCCGGGAGCTGATTTCAGCGGGGACCGAAGCCGACCTGATCATCATGGGAAGATCCGGAAGGTCCTTTCGGGGATCGAGACGGGTCGGGTCCTCGGTTCGGGCCGTGATCGCTCAAAGACGGGGTCTGACCATGATCCTTCACCGGTGCTGCGAACCGGATCAGCCGGTGGTGGTCTATGACGGCACCGATACCGCTCGAAAGGCCCTGAAGGTGTCCCTGCACTTCATGGTGGACCGGGAAGGACCGGTCAGCGTCTTCCTGCTGGCCGACTCCAAAGCCGAAGCGCAAGCATTTCGGGAGGCGGTGACCGAACAGCTGGAACCGCATGGCTTGACGGCGCGATTTCGCCCCCTGATCAGCTCCAACCCGATGGTGGTGGCCCATTTCGTGGGGATGGAAAGCACCGGGCCGCTGCTGCTTCCCGCGGAAAAATGGTCGGGCCGGGAGGAGGAACTTCTTGAATTGGTGAAAGAGGTGACCAATCCGGTGCTGGTAGTGAAATAATCGGGGCGTTGCCGTCGTCCCTTATTTTTCAATTTCGCCGTAGGCATCCTCCAGTTCGATTCGAACCAGCCCGGCGATGAACCGGGGAAAGTCCTTTTTGTCGACCCGGTTCTTCAGATCGGAAATGTTGTCGCCGAGACCCAGCTTTTTTGCGGCTTTCAAAGCCCGGTCATCGGCGAACGGCATCAGTTCATCCCAGGCGGCCTGGGCCTCCCGGAAAAAAATATCCACTCCGACATCCCCCATCCCTTTGAACTTCTTCAGCAGGTTTCGCTCCTGAGCGGGATCTCGCCCGGCTTCCTCGCGAAGGTTGCGCAGATCCCCCTTGTAATCCTCCAGAAGTATATTCGCGGTGTCTTCGAGCATTCGGGAAGTGCTTTCATCGTAGCGGGCATATCCGGATTGGTTGAGCACATCGGTGCGCTGCCGCCAGGTGGCCTCGGCCATCTTCTCGGGCGTGTTCCATCCGGCTTTCGAAAGGGCTTCGGCCGCATCGATGGCCGCCTGGAACCGTATGCGGGTGCTGGAGAGAATGGCGAATACCAGGAGGCGGAAGAGGGGAGACGGGGTGTTTTCCTCGATATAGATCCCCAATTCATCGCTGAAGGTTTGCCCGTATTTTTCCAGGACCTTTTCGGCAATCGCTTTTTTGGATTCGGTCATGATCGGTCTCCATGATGAAACGGTTTATGCGGGCGGACGCTCGTGTTGACACGCCAGTTCAGCCGAGTTGATAAGAATGTCTTTGACCGCGGCATCGAAGGTCTCCCGATCGGCGCCGGGTTCCAGATCCAGGGCACGGGCCAGGGCGTAGAGGCGGAAGACGTAATCCATTCGCTTGCCCGCGGAACCCAGCGGGCCGTCGTAGCCTACATTTTCCATATCGTTGCGGCCGTGAACCGCCTCCTCCGGCCGTTCCGGGTCGCGTTTGTGCTGCAACCCTTCGGGCAGTCCGCCGCGTTCGGGCGAAAGGCCGTAGACCAGCCACTGGGTAAAGGGTTCCTTGGTGGCCGGGGTTACGCACTCGAATACCACGGCCAGTTCCGCGGCATCCTCCGGCACCTCGGTCCAGGAAAGCGGCGGGGCGATGTTTTTTCCGTCCCGGGTGTAGGTGATCGGTATCTGGTCTCCGTCTTTTATAGCGGTGCTTGTCAGCTGCATTTTTATTCCTTTCCGGTGTTGATGTGTATGGGTCCGGTTTTCTGTGGCTCAGGTCAGGTCCATTCCCCTTCAAACAGCGGTTTGACCGGGCGTTCGGACTTGTCGATACCCATCCGTTTGAAAACGTCGGCGCTGTGTTTGGATTCTTTCTCCGCATCCAGCGTAATACCCAGTTCCTCTTTCGGATCTCCGGAGGCGCCGATCAGCAGAAATTCGGTTCCCTCGTGATTCAGGAAGTCGGGCGGGTCGGCATCGGCGAATTTTCGGTCTCGGAAAATTTCCTGGAGGGTTTTCGGGTATTCCGCCTGCCGTTCTTCCTTGAGTCCGGCGGCTCGGGGCCCGCCTCTTTCGGGATTTTTGACGCTGATGATATAGCTGGCTTCTTCTTCGATTCCCAGCTCATCCTGAACCGCGTCTTCGCTCTCGGGCAGT
>JAABSQ010000025.1 GCA_011390315.1 Desulfobacteraceae bacterium | reverse complement strand
TAATTGACGCCGGCCAGGATCTCCAGGTCCCGCAGTGCCCGGGCATCGCCTTCAAAGGAGACTTCGGTGATGTTTTCATTCTGGATTTTGCCGCCAGCCCACTGAATATCCAAAACGCTGCTGGCATCGAACCGGCCGCCCCCGGCGCACAACTCCACCTGCCCGCCGTAATGCTGAACCACCTTGGCCACCAGCAGGCTGGGGCGGCTGTGAAATCCTCTCGTCACCGGAACGCCGAC
>JAABSQ010000024.1 GCA_011390315.1 Desulfobacteraceae bacterium | reverse complement strand
CCCCCCGTTCGATATTCTCGTTGAGAATCTCCCGGGCCAGCTCCTTTCCGTTGGTCAGGTAGTAGCAGGCGTAATAGAGGCCGTAGTTGATGGTCCGGTCGAGAAGGATGTCCGGGTCCACCAGAAAGGAGAGCTGATTCCGAACCTTTTTATAGATGTCCTTGTATCCGGCTTTGTGAAGATGGCGTTCATAAAAATGGAGCAGTCGGCCCATCATCTGAAGAAGGTGAAAGACCACCGAAAAGAAGCTTCGCAGCTCCTTCAGCTTACGATTGCCGTACCGGTACCCGCCGTGAATCACGTAAGTGTCAAAGGACGACTGCAGGTTATGCACCAGCATTTCGAAGCGTCGAACCTCCACCTCGTCGATGGTGTCGGGCACCAGCCGTTTGATCTTTTCCAGATCGTAGGGCTCATAGAATCCGAACTGATCAAAGTAGCCGGCGATGTTCAGAAACTCGCTGGCGATCTTGACCACGTTTTTCTTCTGCTGGTTTTTCTGCTCGTCGTCGATGGTGTATTCGAGCCGCTCACCGGTGGTGATTTCGGGAAAATCGCCCCGTTCAAATCCCTGCTCCGGAATGGGGATTCCCAGACGCCCGGCTTCATCGAGAATGACCGGCGCCATTTTTTTGAGGGAGGCGGTCAGAAACTCCAGGGTGACCTTTCCCTCCAGTTCAAAGGTATCGCTGTCTTTAAGGTTGTAAAAGGCGAGCCGGTTGAGGATATGCTTCTGACAATAGCCGCCCAGGCTCAGGTGTCGAACCGCTGCGGAGAGTTCACGGTAGAGATACCAGTCTTTGTTGTTTTTGGCGCCGTGAAAATCGAGAAAATCTTCCAATACCTGGGAAGTGCCGATCAGCTTGGAGTAGAGTTTTTTGGTGAATTCATGCCCGTGGCGGGGCGCATCGGGACTCGAGATATAGAGGCAGCATTTCAGATAATCATGGGAGAAAAGGCATGCCTTTTCAGCAAACGAGGTGCCGCAGCCGGTCTTGTGCGCTTCCATGGTCTACATCAAATCCTGCTCGGGGTGAAAAAGGCTGTCTCCAAAAACCGGATAGCCGGCCCGATCATCCGTCCGAGCAGCATGCTTACACCCCACTCGAAAAAGGGAAAAGAAAAAAGGGAAAAGAGTAAGCGGCCGGAGCCTTCCGTAAGCCGAATTTTGTGACCGCCGCATCCGGTTCTCACCGACGGCGGCGGATGACGGCCATTCATCTCAGGATGCCGGTTGCCCGGCATCTCTTGCGACCTACCCGGAAGCTTCGGACGGGCCGTCCTCGAACGCTTCCCTATTTGGTCTTGCACCGGGTGGGGTTTACCGAGCTTCCCCGGTCACCCGGGGAACTGGTGCGCTCTTACCGCACCGTTTCACCCTTACCCCGCTGATAACGGGGCGGTCTGCTTTCTGTTGCACTTTCCTTCACGTCGCCGCGACTCCGAATTACGGAGCACCCTGCCCTGCGGTGTTCGGACTTTCCTCCGGATACTGCGTACCCAGCGGCCGTCTGGAATGCTCCGGCCGGGCTTACTCTAAACTTTCCCAATAAATAATTCTATTACAGAAAGGACAGAATTTCAAGTCCTCAAATCGACGGAGTTCATTGCTCATCTGAGGCGGAATGTTCATATTGCACCCCTCGCAAACCGTCCCCCTGACCGGAACGACGGCGGGTCCGGAGTCCTGCTTTCTGGCGGTCTCATATTTCCGCATCAAATCTTTCGGCACCTCGGCGGCGACCCGGTCCCGTTCTTGACCCAGTTCGACCAGCCGCTGCCGGCTCTGCTCCGATTCGGATTGCAGGGATTTTTTTTCAGTCTGAATCCGCGCCTTCAGCCGTTCATACGCCTCGTTTTGCTGCTGCAACCCTTTTTCGGCCGCTTCGATCTGTTCGATCAAGGCCAGCATCTCGTCTTCGATGCGGCTGTTTCTCCGCTTGATCTCGTCGATCCCTTTCAGCAGTGCCTGGTATTCCTTGTTGGTTTTGACGGTCAGGAGCCGCTCCTGATTCTTTTTGACGGTGTCATTGTTTATCTTGACGTCGGATTCCTGAGACCGATAGGCCTTTCTCAACTCTTCCAGCGATGCGGTGTCCTGCTCGATGGCCTGTTCCGCCGTTTTCAGTTCGGTTTCCAGATTCTCGGCTTTTCGAACCAACTGATCGATCAGAACCTGAATGCGCGAGGCATCCGTTTCAATCCCTTGCAGCTTTACCAGAGTCTCGATTTGCTCCTTCATGTTAATCCTTAGACATTCTTTTTTGGATGGCCCCTCGATCCCCGAGTCTGAAGCGGGAAGGAAGGATTATAAAAAATTGAAGGGATCCCGTTCCAGATCACAGGCCTCCACCGTGACCGGGAACCCCTTCTCAGCGATTTTCTCCCGAAGCCGGTCGGTCAGCACCCGGGTGATCAAATGTTCCGAACCGAAATGGCCGATATCGATCAATCCCAACCCGCGGGCCTGAGCATCCCGGGCTTCGTGATATTTCAAATCCCCGGTGATGAACACCTGGGCCCCGGATGCATAAAAGAAATCCATCATTCCGCCGCCGCTTCCCGAGCAAACAGCCGCATGGGTCACCGGCATGTCGGGGTCTCCGGACCACTTCACCCATTCCAGGTTCATCCGCTGTTTGATTATCGAGACCAGTTCCGACAGAGATATCCGGTCAGAAAGCCGCCCCACCCGGCCGAGACCTTCTCCGCTGCCGGGAGCCGATTCTTCTCCGAGCACCGATACCTCGGTCAAACCGATGACGGAGACCAGCCGGTCATTGATTCCGCCGGCCACGCTGTCGAGATTGGTATGGGCCGCATAGACGGACAGAGAGTTCCGGGCCGACAGGAGAATGGTTCGGCCGACGGGGCTTGCAAAATTTATCGATTTGAGGGGTTTAAAAATGAGAGGATGGTGGGTGACAAGAAGGTCGATCCGGCGGTCGCAGGCGGCGGAGACAACCTCCGGCAAGGGGTCCAGGGCCACCCAGACCTTTCGAACGGGCCACTCCTTCCGACCGATCTGAAGGCCCGAGTTGTCCCAGGTTTCGGCAAGCCGGGCCGGGGCCAGCTCCTCCAGAATTTCGGTCATGTCCGCAATGGTCACCGTCTTCACATGATCACCTGTTTCGCCCGGAGCGTTTTGCGACCAAAAAAGGCGTGGTCTGTTTCAACCACGCCTTTCGGCCTCTGATTTTCGGATGGGCCCACCTGGGATCGAACCAGGGACCTACCGGTTATGAGCCGGTGGCTCTGCCAGCTGAGCTATGGGCCCGAATACTCCGTTGATCGGTTTCTTACCTACCGCCGGTACTCGACTTTGTCAAGTATTACCTATCAGTAGTCGATGAAACTTTTGAGCTTTCGGCTCCGGGTCGGGTGCCGCAGTTTTCGAAGGGCCTTGGCCTCGATCTGACGAATCCGCTCCCGGGTGACGGCGAAATCCTGACCCACCTCTTCGAGGGTGTGGTCCGCTTTTTCGCCGATCCCGAAGCGCATTCGAAGCACCTTCTCTTCTCTCGGTGTCAGGGTGGCAAGCACCTTTCGAGTCTGCTCCGCCAGATTCAGGTTCACCGCCGCATCCGAGGGCAGCATAAACTTCTTGTCCTCGATGAAATCCCCCAGATGGCTGTCTTCTTCCTCGCCGATGGGGGTCTCCAAAGAGATCGGCTCCCGGGCAATCTTGAGCACCTTTCGCACCTTCTCCAGGGAAATTTCCATCTTTTCGGCGATCTCCTCCGGAGACGGCTCCCGGCCCATTTCCTGGACCAGATACCGGGAGGTGCGGATCAGTTTGTTGATGGTCTCGATCATATGCACCGGTATTCGAATGGTCCGGGCCTGGTCGGCAATGGCCCGGGTGATAGCCTGGCGAATCCACCAGGTGGCGTAAGTGCTGAACTTATACCCCCGGCGGTATTCGAACTTGTCCACCGCTTTCATGAGACCGATGTTGCCTTCCTGAATCAGATCCAGGAATTGAAGCCCTCGGTTGGTATATTTTTTGGCGATACTGACCACCAGCCGAAGATTGGCCTTGATCAGCTCGCCTTTGGCGTCTTTGGCCCGCTGCCGCCCCTCTTCCACACAGGAGATAACCCGTTTGAGCCCGCGGCAGGTGGTCTTCAGCTCGTTTTCCCGCTCATCGATCTCCCCCTGGGCCTGCCGAAGGGTATCACACAACCTATGGATCTCAGCCTCCGAAAGGGTGCAGTTTTCCCGAGCCCGCTGCAGCAAAGCCACCGGATCTTTCCATATCACCCGGCATTCACTGACCGGCATACTGAGCCGATCGGCGGTGTCGATAATGATTTTGTTCATTCGTTCGAGCCAGTCGATGCGGTTCCGGATTTCCTCCTCGATTTTGTCGATGACGCTGCTTTCCAGACGCCAGTCCTTCAGGAGTTCAAAAATTTTGGTATTGCGCCTGGAAATATTTCTCCGGATGCGCCGCTGTTCGTCTGACTCCAGCGTTTCGGTGAACAGCTCTTCCCGATAATTCATGGTCTCTTCGTAGAGTTCCCGAATGGACTGGATCGTTTTGATAAAGTTCTGAATCTGGAGGTCCTCGTCCACATAGGTGTCGCCTTCATCCAGGTCCCGAAGCACATGCCGGGGCCGAAGCTCTCCCGATGCGATGTATTGCCCCAGATGAAGGATATACTCCACTCCCAGGGCCGTATCCAGAAGCGCCTTTAAGACCTCCTGCTCACCGGCCTCGATCTTTTTGGCGATGACCACCTCTTCCTCACGGCTGAGCAGGGTCACCAGGCCCATCTCCCGCAGGTACATCTTCACCGGATCGGTGACCGTACCGAATTCGGATACCGAGGTGTCGCCCCGGAGCCGCTTTTCACTTTTTTTGACATTTTTGATTTTCTGCTTTTTTTCGTCCAGAATTTCAATATCGAGATCCTTGAACAGCACCAGGGTTTCGTCCAACTGGTCTGAAGACAGGAGTTCCTCGGGCAGCACCTCATTGATCTCGTCATAGGTCAGGTATCCCTGATCTTTCCCCTTATCGATCAACACCTTGAGGGCCGCCTTGGTGGTCTCGATATCTTTTTCTTCATTTTCAGCAGATTTCTCTGTCATATTCCGTTAGCCTCCCGCATGCAGACTTCAGGTTTTATTATGCCTTTGCCTGGCTTGGTTTTGCTTTTCTTTCAATAGCTTCATCAGCAGGGCCTGGTCATTGTCCCGGCTGGCAGCCTCGATCCGTTGCAACAGATCTTGGGAACCGCGCTTCTGCCCCGTCTCGAACTGAGCAATCAGGTTGAGACACCCTTCCCGGGTCCATTCCTCTCCGGTGATGGCCAGATTCGCCGCAACCGCACGATGGGCCTCATCGACCGAATCGATCAGCTCGGAGATGCGCCCCCCCCTGTAATCACGGTATCTGTAAACGAGGGACTGTCCGATCGATTTCAAAGAAGGATCTTCGAACCGGTCGATCACCTCGCGATCCGCCACCTCCGGCAGAATTTCCGGAAACTGAAGCATCATCGTGACGAGCTTCTTTTCCAGCCGCTTCCGGCGGCCTTGAAAAGAGGCCGGCTTTATCTCCGATTGCGCACGTTTTTCCGGTTGACCGACCGGTGCGACCCGAACCTTGTCCATGATCATGGCTTCATCCACACCCATCCGCTCCGCCAGTTTGCGAACATACAGGGAACGCGCTACCGGGTCTTCGATCGTTCCCAAAGGCCCGGTCAACTCGGAAATGATCCGAACCTTGCCTTCAATAGACAGGCCGTGCCGCTTGACCGCATCTTCCATCATGAAGTCCATCACGCTTCGGGCTTTCCGAGCAACGCCTTGAAAGGCTTCGGCTCCGAACTCCAGGATGTAGGTATCCGGGTCATGCCCTTCCGGCAGCACCAGAATCCGGGCGTCCATATTTTCCTTACGGAAAATGTCCACCGATCTGACTGCGGCCCGAACCCCGGCCTGGTCCGAATCGAATACCAGCGTCGCTTCTCCGGCATGCCCCCTCAGCAGCCGAACATGCTCCCGGGTCAGGGCGGTGCCTAAAGTAGCGACGGCATTGGTGATTCCGGCCTGGTAAAGCGAAATCACATCAAAATACCCCTCCGCCAGATACATCTGCCGGGTCTCTCGGGCTTTGGCCCGGGCGGTGTCCACCCCATAGAGGGTTCGGCTCTTGCTGAAGACCGGTGTTTCCGGGGAGTTGAGATATTTGGGCAGCCCCTCATCCATCACCCTTCCTCCGAAGCCGATCACCTGCCGCCGAATGTCCCGAATGGGAAACATGAGGCGGTCCCGAAACCGGTCGATAAAACCGCGCCCGCTTTTTCGCGGAACGGTCAACCCCGCTTTTTCGAGAAACGCCGGGTCGATTTTCTTCTTCGAAAAAGAACGGATCAGATGATCCCATCCTTTGGGCGCATATCCCAGTCCGAAGGTTTCGGCCACCGCAGGCTTGATTCCACGCCGCTCCAGATAGGCCCGGGCGGGTTCTCCGGCCCGGCTTTTCCAGAGCATATGCTGAAAATAAGCCATGGCCCTTCGGTTCAGATCGAACAGGCCCTCCCGCTCACTGAACCGCTGTTTTTCCTCCGGCGTCAGGTCCCGGGTCGGCACTTCGATCCCGACCCGCCCGGCCAGCGTTCGAACCGCCTCCGGAAACGACATCCCTTCATGTTTCATCAGGAAACTGAAGACATTGCCGCCCGAACCGCACCCGAAGCAGTAAAAAATCTGTTTTTCAGGACTCACTGAAAACGAAGGCGTCTTTTCCGAATGAAACGGACAGAGCCCCTGGTAGTTTTTCCCGGCCTTTTTGAGGATAACCATATCTGAAACAATGTCAACGATATCAGCGGCATTGCGGATTTCCGAGACAATATTTTCCGGGATATAATTCACCAGCAGGAAACCTCCTTCGGGAGGACGGCAGCGGAGAAAACATGATAAGGAGAGAAATTCAATAAGGGATCGCCTGTCGGCGGAACGAGTGAGTTTGGGCTGTAAGATCGATCCATTACAGTCATATGACCGTTAAGGGAAAAAGCAGGGCCGGACTAAATTCGTCTACTTTTTTCGAAAACCTTTAATTTAAGGTTTCCATCGTCTTTTGTCAATAGGGTGAATACCCTATTTTTCTGAGGAATCGGCATTCCCCCGGGCTGCGGCGATGGCCTCTTTCAAATCCAGGGTGCCGGTGTACAACGCTTTTCCGGTAATCACACCCACCACCCCTGCGGATTCAAGGGGAAGCAGGTGATGGATATCGCTTAGAGTGGAAACCCCGCCCGAGGCCACCACCGGTATGGAAACCGCTTCAGCCATCCGCCGGGTTTCTTCGATATTGGGGCCGGTCTGCATCCCGTCCCGATGAATATCGGTGAAATTGACGGCGGCGACCCCGCTGTTTTCGAATTGACGAGCCAGATCCACGGCCCGAACGCGGGTGGTCTCGGTCCAGCCTTCGATGGCGGCCCACCCGTCCCGGGCATCGATGCCCACCACGATCCGGTCGGGAAAGGTCTTGCAGGCTTCAGCGACCAGGTCCGGATTTCGAATGGCCTCTGTACCGATAATCACCCGATACACCCCGAGATCCAAATACGCCCGAATGTTTTCGGCGGTGCGGATGCCGCCGCCGACCTGGACCGGCACCTGAACGGAATTCAGAATAGAGCGGATGGCGCCCAGATTTCTGGGTGTCTTTTCCACAGCCCCGTCCAGATCCACCACATGAATCATTTCCGCTCCCTGCTCGGCCCATTGCCGTGCCATGGCAGCGGGATCATCGGAAAAGACCGTTTCGGCATCCATCCGTCCCTGGAGCAGGCGCACACACCGGCCGCCTTTGATATCAATCGCGGGTATAATTATCATTGCAGCCGAAACGCACTCAGAATTTTCTCAAGACCGGCCTGGGCCATCTGGTCGGCGGTAACCCACTGGCCGTCCCGCTCTATAAAACTCGGCAGTTCAAAAAGATCATCGGTGAGGGCCTTCTGGGTTTCGTCGAAGGCGCCGGTCCAGAGCACCCGTCCGTCCGACACCCTCAGCAGGTGAAGATCGAATGCCGCTGAAGCAGCGGATTCCACGGAATACTTCCCCCCGACCCGTTCCTGATACCGGTAGATGTGACCCGCCAATACCGCGTCGGCGCCCAGCTTGCGTCCCATCGCCGCCAGCAGGTTCTGCTCCGGAAGGATGTCTCCGTTTTCGCTCATCGACTCGGATTGGAGGTCGTTCATCTCTTCCGGAGAAATGAACTTGAACTCCTCCCGGCCCTGAAGCCGGTCTCGCAATTCCCGGTTCAAAAAGGCCTTGGCCTCATCGGTCACCCCGCCGGTCAGGAAGGTTTTTCCGCTCAGGGGGCAGCGTACGCTGATACCCGCGCCGGCGGTAGCTGGAATATTCTTGAAAGAGACCACCAAAATCCGCTCCAGACTCGGCGGAATATAGATGGGTTTGGGGCCGGTATTCCCTCGTTCACATCCCGTCAAAAAAGGAATCCAGAGGATCAACAGAAGCGGTATCGGAAAAAGAATCGGAAACGGGCGTCGTGTGCGCTGGGTCATGAAAAAGCCTTGCCGATAAAAAGTTTCGCCGAAATTCGGCATGGGAAATTACAAGGCCCCTTTGGAGGAGCGGACGGTGCTGATCCGTTCATCCAATGAGACCGCCTCATCCAGAGCCCGGCCGAGGGCCTTGAAGATCGATTCGATGATGTGATGCTCATTTTCACCGTAGGCGACATTGATGTGAAGGTTCATTCCGCTCCGGTTGGAAAAGGCGCGAAAGAATTCTTTGGCGAGAATCAAGTCGAAATTCCCGGATTGGCCGATCTCGGGCACATGGTAGACCAGAAAGGGACGTTTGGACAGGTCCACCGCCACCGCGGTGAGGGTTTCATCCATAGGGGTGACCGCATACCCGTAGCGGTTGATGCCCTTGCGCTCCCCCAGGGCCTGATCCAGGGCTTCACCCAGAACCAGCCCCACATCTTCCACCGTATGATGAAAATCGACTTCGATATCCCCCGTCGCCCGTACCTTGAGATCGAAAAATCCGTGGACGGAAAAGAGGGTCAGCATGTGATCGAAAAAAGGAATGGAGGTGGAAATCTCCGGCCGGCCTTTTCCATCCAGATTCAATTCGAGAGCGATTTCCGTTTCTCCGGTTTTTCTTTCAACCGCCGCAACCCGTTTAGTCATTCCGCAACACTCTGCTGATGAATTCGAAACCCGATGATTCAGAAAATAATAATGCTGAAAATGGCACGATAGGGAAGGTTCTCTGGAAATTTAAGGATCATGCGTAAGAAAAGGTGGTGGAGATGAGGGGGATCGAACCCCTGACCTCAGCATTGCGAACGCTGCGCTCTCCCAACTGAGCTACATCCCCACACGACAATTGGAGGCTTATAGCAGACGGACACCGGTCCGTCAATCAAAAAAAACTTGTATTCTCCCTGCAAAGTGTTCAAGATGGCGGCTCAACACGAGTATTCAACATATGAGAGGATTTTATGAGCACCCCTATACGGCTTAAAGACGCATTTAAAAAGGAGACCCGGGACCAAGACAAGGTCATTCCCCCCCGGGAGACCATTCGGCGACTGCGGGAAAAACTCGATCATTTACATCTTCATATTCTGGATCATACCGAACGAATCGATAACGGCCGGTTGGACATTCCGGTTTTTTTCAGCTACTGCGGCCCCGACGGACAGGCCATGACCGGAACCAAGAAACAGATGGGGAAAGGCGCCACCCCGGATCAGGCCGAGGCCAGCGCGGTTATGGAACTGGCCGAACGGTTCAGTCTCTACAGTTTCCGGAACAACCCGGCCAATTTCACGGTGGATCGACGCCCGAACTTGAAAGAACGGGCCGTCTCTTTTGAGACCATTGCCAAGTCGGTCCATGACGATTCCGAAGATCTCGACACGGTCAAAGAGATATTCGATTCGCTCCCGCTGCGCTGGACCGAGGGGTACGACCTGACCCGGGACCGGCCGGTTCTGATCCCCTTTGACTGGTTTTTCACCATCAACGAGTTCAACGGGGCCTGCGCCGGCAATGAGGTGGAAGAAGCCCTTTGCCAGGGAATTTGCGAGGTGGTGGAACGGGATGTCTCAGCCCGGATCGCTCGAAACCGGTTGCCGGTGACGTCCATTCGGCCGGATTCGGCATCCGATCCCATTGTGGCGGAGATGCTGAATAAATACCGACGGGCCGGTATCGAGGTGCATCTCTCGAATTTCACCCTGGACACCGGCATCCCCACCGTGGGGGTCCTGGCCTGGGACCCGGCCACCTTTCCGGATGCCAGCGAAATCGTCTGGACCGCCGGCACCGCCCCCGATCCCGTGAAAGCCCTCGGCCGGGCCCTCAGCGAAACCGCCCAGCTGGCCGGCGATTTCAATACCGGCTCCAACTACCTGGCCAGCGGCCTGCCCAAATTCAGCCGAATCGAAGAAGCCGATTTCATTCGGAACCCGGAAACTGAAATGGCGGTCACCGATCTTCCCGATCTGTCGGACCCCAACATCAAGGTGGAGATTCAACGCCTGCTCGATGCCTTGCGAAAACGGAATATGGCGGTGCTGGCGGTGAATACGACCCATCCCCGGCTGGAGGTTCCCGCCTTTTACACCATCATCCCCGGAGCCCATTTCAGGGAACGGGCCGCCAACCAGAGCGTCGGCATGTTCTGCGCCAAACTGATCACCGAGGACCATCCGCCGGGAACGGCCATTCTTCAGCTCCAGGAGATGGACCGAAAGCTGCCCGGAAAATATTATGTCCGGTTTTATCTGGGCGCCGCCTATCTTGCGGCCGATGATCCGGAAACCGCCCGGGGATACCTGGAATCGGCCCTGGCGTCCGACCCGGCCGAAGAGGATATCCCCAGCATCTATTCTTATTTAGGGGTGTGCCTGAAGGAGATGGAACAGTACCGGGAAGCCCTGGACGTACTCAAAAAGGGAATCGCCGTCGATCCGGATCGAACCGATCTCCACAATCTCGCGGGATTTTGCCATTTTAAATTGAAAGAGCACGAACAGGCCATCGACAGTTTTCAGGAGGTGCTGCGCCTCAACCCGAGCTCGGGCATCGATTACGCCAATATCGCCACCAACTATCGGGAACTCGGAGATACGGAAAAGGCGGTGGCCTATTACCAGATGGCGCTGGAGATCGATCCCGCTCTCGATTTCGCCCGGGACAACCTCGACCGGCTGACCGCCGCCTCCTGAGGGGTTTTCCGCCCCGGTAAGAGGTCGATTCAGACCATGGACCGGTTCGACGTCGTCATCGTGCTGGGGGCCGCGGTATGGGAAGGGCATCGGCCCAGCCCGACCCTTCGCCGCCGGCTCCTGCACGGGGTTTCACTCTGGAAACAGGGTGCCGCCGAGTACTTGTTGGTAACCGGCGGGCTCGGCCAATACCCGCCCGCCGAAGCCCGAATAATGAAAACCCTGGCCGCGGAGGAAGGGGTTCCGCCGGAGACAATCCTTTCGGAAGACCAAAGCGTCTCCACCTTTGAAAGCGGCATCCGGTGCGCAAAGATCATGAGGGATCGGGGCTGGTCCAGAGCCCTGCTTGTCA
>JAABSQ010000023.1 GCA_011390315.1 Desulfobacteraceae bacterium | reverse complement strand
GGTTTCCCGATGAGTCCGACCTCGATGCCGCCCTTTTCGCCGATGGTATTGCGCAGTTCCTGAATAAAATGCAAAGTTTCCCGGATGGGCGGCTGCCATCCTTCCTGAAGCAGCAGCACATGGGGCCGTCCGTTTTGCCAGTCCAATCGGCCTACCCTTTCCAGGACCGCTCGGTCGGAATCATACTCCGCACCGATGCGGATTTTCTCCCGCACCTGAAATCCCAGCACCTTTTCGACCACCGACTTGAGCTGGTCATCGGTGACTTCATCGAAAATATCATCCGGAACCAGGGCGACGACTGTTTCCCCGGCGGGGCGTTCCTGCTGAACCGGTGTGGATGAAGCAGATGATTGCACCTCCTTCAATCCCTCCGGTATGGCGGATTTCGAAGTCGGGCTGCCTTTGGTACTCACCTGCGGGGATTGAAGCCGATGCATCAGCCGGTCGATGTCGCTGAATTCGAAATCCTGTTTGTCCAGGGTGCGATGCTTGGCGACCATCCCCATGATCAACAGGAGCGCCCTGGGAATCAGCCCGTAAAACAAAACCGAAAAGCAGAGAAAGGGCCACCAGGAGATCAGATTTTCCGTGGCCAGAAAATAGATACCTTCTTTGAGTATCATTCGGCTGCCCTCGATTTCCGCCAGAGACGGATAGGCGATGCCGGGCGGCACGAACCAGGACCAGGGGAGTGCGATGGTTCGAACCAGGTCATGGACCATTTCGGGGCTGAACTGGACGGTGGATTGCCAGCCGAAGGCGATGTCGGCGGTTACCACTTTGATCAGGGTGGCGGCGATGATGCCGATATTGAAACAGACCCCGAACACCTGGGCCAGAATAAAGACCGGCCAATAGAACAGGGTGCCGTAAACCTTCCGCCGGCCGCGCACCACCCCCAGGGCGGCTTCGATGCCGCTCCGCCGGTTGCCGGAAAGGCTTTTCACCATCCGTTTTTTGACCCATAGAAAAAGGCGCACCAGAAGACGGCTGATCAGGGAATAGAGGATGGCGTTTTCGGAGAAGGAGCGATTCACCAGCCTGAATGTCAATAGGATGACCAGAACCAGCATCAGCAGAAACTGGCTCAGGATGAGCGCGCCGAAATAATAGGCGACGTTGAGCGGTTCGATGCCGCGATAGATTAAAAAGGAAGAAGCGATACCGGCGCCGGAAAGAAGGCCGAGGAGAGCGAAGATCCACGACAACAGCCGATAGATTTCTTCATACACCTCTCCCGGCAGAGGGGCTTCCGGGGGCAGCGCCGCCTTTTCCTCGGATCTTCTTCGAGACAGCCAGGATTTGACGATAAACCGTCTGGGTCGGGGTATTTCTTCCGGATCTTTCCCCCGGATATGCCCCAGGTAGATTTCCCGGTCGTGCAGGGCCAGGGTTTTTGCAGCGTCGGGATCACTATTATCGGTCTCATCCCGATGAAGGAAATACTCCAGGTCGAGAATATCCGAAAGCCGCCATCGTGTTTTTATATTCGCAGCAGAAGGCATATGGATCGTTCAGAAGGGAAGCCGAATCAAAAATGCGGCGGTTGCGGTCAACATTCAGGGCCGAGAATCAATCCGACCGGGCAATGATCGGAGCCGAAAATGTCATTGTCGATAAAGGCGTCCTGAATGCGACCCGATTCGACCAAATCCGTTGTGGAAAAAAAATAGTCGAGACGCCACCCGACATTTCGTTCTCGCGCCTTGAACCGGTAGGTCCACCAGGAATACCGGATCGTATCCGGATACAGGCGGCGAAAGGTATCCACATAGCCGTCCGCCACGATTCGGTCCAGACAATCCCGCTCCACCCGCATGAATCCCGAGGTGTTTTCATTGGATTCGGGGTTTTTCAGGTCGATTTCATTATGGGCCGTGTTGTAATCGCCGGTGATGATCAGGCTCTTCCCCGCTGTTTTGTATTCATCGAGATAGGCGAAAAAATCCTTGTAAAAGTCGAGTTTGTACCGAAGCCGGTCCTCGCCCATTCCCCCGTTGGGGAAGTAGATGTTGAAAAAGATGAAATCATCGAAATGAAGCTCCAAAATGCGGCCTTCCTCGTCGTATTCGGGAATCCCCATGCCGAATTTGACCTCCAAGGGCGGAATTCGGGTATAAACACCGACTCCGCTGTAGCCTTTTTTGACAGAGGCATGGGACCAGTAGGCCTCGTAGCCGGGCATGTTCCGCATTTCATCGGTGAGTTGGTGATCCTGAATTTTGGTTTCCTGCACCGCCAGAATGTCGGGGTTCATCCGCCGAAAAGAATCGACAAATTCTTTTTTCCAGACCGCTCTCAGGCCGTTTACATTCCATGAAACGAATTTTATATCCGATTCCGCCATTTGTCATTTATCCTTATGAATATTTTTCATTTTTTCCAATTGTTTCAGGTACCACGATTTTCCCGGAAATACAATAGAACCCCGTTCTCGTATTCGAGATTCAGCATCTCCAGGGCTTGCTTGGGCGCTGAAGATCGAACCATTCTCACCTTGACAGGGGAATCCGGCTGGGATATGAAGTCCGAATATATATCAAATAAAAACAGAAGCTTTCATGCTTTGCCTATTGTCGGAGGTTGAGAAGATATGAACATACTGGTACTCGGGACGGGGTTTCAGGGAAAGGCGGTGGTCCATGACCTGGAACAAAGCCCGGAAGTAAAAAAAATCATTGCCGCGGATCGGGACCTAGAAGCGGCCGCAGACTATATTCGAAAGATGGGCTTCAAAAAAACCACCGCCGCCGCAGTGGATGCGCGGAACACGTCCGAATTGGAACGATTCGTCAAAGAAGCCGGAGCGGATGTTCTGGTCTGCATGCTTCCCTGGGATCTGGCCTACGGCGCGGCCCGGGCCGCCCTGAATGCGGGCCTCCATTTTGTGGATACCAGTTACGCCGGGCCGATCTGGGAAATGGACGCCGCGGTCAAGGAGAGGGGGCTCACGTTTCTGGTGGAGTTCGGGCTGGACCCGGGCATCGATCTGGTAATGGGGCGATGGGCCGTGGACCGGCTGGACCAGGTTCATGGGCTGAATTCCTACGGCGCCGGTATACCCGAACCGGCCTGCGCCGACACCAATCCCATTCGGTACAAACTGACCTGGACCCTGGACGGGGTTTTGAAAACCTATGTGCGCCCGGCCCGGTTTCTCAAAGACGGCAAAGAGCAGACCCTTCCCGGTACGGATATTTTCAAGCAGGGAAATTTCCATGTCCTGGAGATCCCCGACCTGGGCTCTTTCGAGGCCTATTACAACGGGGATGCCGTTCAGTACATCGATCTCTACGGGTTAAAGGACACCGTCCGCGACATGGGCCGATTCGCCTTTCGATGGCCGGGCCATTGCGAGTTCTGGAGCAAAATGGCCGGGTTGGGGCTGCTCGACGACACCCCCGTTTCCTTGGGAAATTCCGAAATCTCTCCGAGGGAATTTCTGGTGCGGCAATTGACCCCTCGGCTTCAATTCGGGGAAAAAGAGCGTGATCTGGTGGTGATCCTGGTCCAGGCATGGGGCATGAAGGACGGCCGAGCCCACGAGGCGACCTGCCGATTGATCGATTACCGGGATCTTGAGACCGGCCTGTTCGCCATGAACCGCACTGTGGGCTATACCGCCAGCATCGGCGCGCAGATGATTCTGTCCGAGAAAGTCGCCGCCACCGGGGTGATATCCGCAGCCCGGGAGGTATCTCCGGAGGACCTGATTCCCGAACTCAAGCGCCGCGGAATGCAGATCGAGATGACGGATGCGCCGAAATGAAAGACAACCCTCACACGATCATCAGGTGAAAAACATGAAAATCGGCATTCGCAAAGAAGACAAGAGCATCTGGGAACGGCGGGTCCCTTTTGTGCCGGACGATATTCGAGATCTCCGGAACCGGGGAGTCGATATGGTGGTGCAATCGAGCCCCTACCGGGCTTTTTCCGATGAAGCCTTCTCCCGGAAAGGGATCCCGGTTCAGGAGGATGTAAACGACTGCGACATTCTCTTCGGCATCAAGGAGATGCCCAAGGATGTATTTCAGACCGGCAAAATCTATATCTTTTTTTCCCATGTGATCAAAGGACAGTCCTACAACATGCCGATGCTGGAGCGGATGATGTCCCGAAAGGCCACCCTCTTCGACTATGAGAAAATTATGGACGATCAGGGGCGGCGGCTGATCTTTTTCGGTCGGCACGCAGGTCTGGCGGGGATGGTCAACACCCTCTGGTCTCTGGGTGAACGCCTGACCGTCGAGGGGATCGCCAACCCGTTCGACCGGCTTCGACAGATGCGAACCTACGGCAGTCTGGCGGAGTCCGAAGCCGTGCTTCGGGAGATCGCCGGCGATATTCAAGCAAAAGGGGTCCCCGAATCCCTCCATCCCCTGATCATCGGGTTTGCCGGATACGGCAATGTCTCGGCCGGGGCTCAGGAGATTCTCGACTTCCTGCCGGTGAAGGAGATTCCGCCGGAGGAGCTTGCGGCCCTGTCCTCGAACCCCTCCGCACCCCGAAATTCCATTTTTAAGGTCGTCTTCAAGGAAAACCATTGTGTCCGGCCCCGGGCAGCGGATGCGGAATTCGACCTTCAGGATTACTACCGCCGAGGAAAGGATGCGTACGAAAGCGCCTTCGATGCCTACCTGCCCCGGTTGTCGGTGCTGGTCAACTGCGTCTATTGGGATGAGCGCTATCCCCGGCTGATGACCCTGGATCAGTGCCGAAAGATGTGGCAGGCGGGCCGGCCGAAACTGCGGGTGATCGGAGACATCAGCTGCGATATCGGCGGGGCGGTGGAATGCACCGTCAAGAGCACCGATCCGGGAAACCCGGTGTATGTCTTTGAGGCCGCCACCGGTAAGGCGATCGACGGATTCAAAGGAGAGGGTCCGGTGATGATGGCGGTGGATATTCTCCCCACCGAAATCCCCCGGGAATCATCGGAGTACTTCAGCAGCGTTCTCAAGCCGTTCATTCCCGATTTTCTAAACGCAGATTATTCGGTCCCCCTGGAGCGTTTGAATCTGCCGCCCGAGCTGAAACGCTCCCTGATCCTGTATCAGGGGGAGCTGACCCCGGATTTCAGGTATCTCGAAAAATTCCTGTAGGGAATGACCCGGAGGGCGCGCAGTCATAGCCCGGTCTTGAAAAAATCCTCCGGCCGGGTGACGACGAAATGGTGGGGCGCCGGCCGCGGGGGAACGGTGCCTTCTTTGAAATACTCGTGAAGGATGTGGTAGGAGCCGGGCCCGGCGAGCAGTCCGGAGGCGGCGTCGATCTCCGCCGATACCACCTGTTCGGGCGGGGGGGCGAAGGCCTGTACCGGCTTTCCCTCCATAATCCGCTGCATGAAATCGAGCCAGATGGGCCCGGCCGCTTTGGAGCCGGCCTCGGATTTCCCAAGACTCCGCTCCTTGTCGAACCCCACCCAGGCCCCGGTGATATATTCCGGGGTATATCCGATGTACCAGGCATCCCTGAAATCATTGGTGGTGCCGGTTTTACCCGCCGAGGGCCGGTTCAGCGCCCGCATTTTATAGCCGGTGCCGTTTTCCACCACGCTTCGAAGCAGGCTGGTCATGAGAAAAGCGGTGGACGGGTCGATCACCTGTTCGGGCTCCGGATATTCGAGGGCGATTTCGTTTCCGTTTCGATCCATAACCTTTCGAATCAGCCGAGGCCGCACCAACCGCCCCTGGTTGGCGAAGACCGAGTAGGCCTGGACCATCTCCAATAAAGATACCCCCGAAGCGCCGAGGGCGAGCGACAATCCCCGGTTCAGATCCGAGGTGATGCCCAGGGTATGGGCATACGCGACGGCATAATCGATGCCGATATCCCGAAGCACCTTGACCACCGGCAGATTCCGGGATTTGGCCAGGGCCCGCCGCAGGCGGATGGGGCCGGTAAACCGGCCGTCATAATTGTCGGGTTTCCAGTATCGGTTGTTGTCCGGCACCACGATGGGGGTATCGCTGAGCATGGAGACGGTGGTGTATCCCTTGTCCAGGGCCGCGGCGTAGATGATCGGCTTAAAGGCCGATCCGGGCTGGCGTTTGGCCTGGACCGCCCGGTTGAACTGGTTGGCTGAGAAATCCCTTCCGCCGATCATCGCCTTCACCGCACCGGTTTTCGATTCAAGGCAGAGGAGGGCTCCCTGGGGATGGATCGTTTTCGGATACCGATGGCGGCCTTCCAGGGCCTGCAACCCTTTTTCCACCGCCTCCAGGGCCGCCGCCTGCATGTCGATATTCACCGTGGTGTAGATCTTCAACCCCTCGGTGTACAGCGCCTCACTTCCGTATACCGCTTCGATATGGCGCCGGACCTGTTCGGTAAAATAGGGGACTGTTTCAAAATAGAGGTTTTTACGGGGCTCGATTTGAACCTTCTCTTCGGCGGCGGTTTTGGCTTCTTCAGGGGTAATGTATCCCTCGGCGACCATTCGGCTGAGGACATACTGCCGCCGCTGTTTGGCCCGGTCCGGATACTTGAAGGGATTGTCCCGGCTCGGCGCCTTGGAGAGCCCCGCCAATAGGGCGCATTCTCCTATCGTCATCTCCTTGGCCGACTTGCCGAAGTAGTTTTCGGCGGCGGCTTCCACTCCATAGGCCCCGTATCCGAGATAAATCTGATTCAAATACAGATAGAGGATGTCCGCCTTGGAAAAGGCCCGGTCGATGCGGTAGGCCAGAATGGCTTCCTTGATTTTTCGTTCATAGCTTCTTTCGGGAGACAGCAGGAAAGACTTGACCACCTGCTGGGTGATGGTGGAGCCGCCCTGAACCACCGCGCCGGCTTCGATGTTCTTGAAAAAGGCGCGGATGATGCCGACCAGGTCCACCCCCTCATGGGTGAAAAACCGTGCATCCTCGGCGGCGATAAAGGCCTGAATCAATGCCTCCGGCATCTGATCCAGGGGAATAACCGACCGCCTTTCTTTGTAGAATTCGGCGATGGGCCGGTCGTCATCCGAATAGACCGTGGTCACAACGGGCGGGGCGTAGTCATTCAGGGAGTTGATGCGCGGCAGATCGGCGCTGATTTTCCGGTAGCCCATCATCAGGGTCGCCGCGACCACTCCGGTCAGCAGCACCAGGGCGGATGCGGACCCCGCAAGAACCCCGACGATGCGTCTTTTCCCCCGTTTTTTCTTGATTCGCTCGATCTTCTCTTGTGTGCGGATTTGCCGAATGATCCCCTCGACCTTTTTGATCTGGTAGACCGCCCCGGCTTTCCGGTAGGCGACCAGGGCATCGGTGTATCGATTTTCTTCGAAGGCCCGGTGTCCCTTTTCGATGAAAAAGGTGCGGGCCCCGGCATGATCCGGTGCTAAAGACAGGATCTTTTCATAGATTTGCGCCCCGCCGCCCTCATTTTCCGCGTTTTCCGCCCGACGAACCAGAATCTGAATGTAAAGCGGCCGAATGGCCGGGAGTACGTCCGCCTGTACCTTTTCCAGCAATTGAAGCGCCTTTTCAGGGTGTCCGGCGTTGACCTGAACCTTGGCCAGAAGTTCCGTCGCCTTCAAATGGCGGGGATTGAGTTTCACCGCCCGTTGGAGCAGGCTTACCGCCTGGTTCAGGCGCCCCCTTCGGCAGAATTCGCGAGCCGTATCAAAGAGGCGGTCGGCAAAGCCGTTCAGCTCTTCCTGAACCCGGTCCCCGGATTTTCGGGCCATGATCCACCGGGAAAACATATGGATCCGGATCCGGTATTCACCGGTTTTGGTGTGCAAAATCCCCCATTGTTCCAGGGTTCGAGCGGCCCGATCCACCCCGCCGTTCAGGTTGATATATCCGTTTTGCCGCAGCCCGGCGATGAGTTCTTTCCGGTCGATCCAGCCGGGGCCGATCTCGGCCAGAGAAGAGACCACCACCCGCTCATAAGGGCCGAGCCCTTCCCAGAGCCATTCAAAATCGGCATCGGCCGCTTTGATCGCCTGAGGAAAGCTCTGGCCCACATCCTTGAACCGAACCGACGGAACCTCGGTGAACCGGTGGCGGTGTAGGTGGTTCCACACCTCCCGGCAAAGGCTTCGGGTCAGCCCGGGGTGGCCGTCGGTGAAATCGATCACCGCCGATACCTGGGCTTCCGGCCACTGAAGGGTATCCTGTTTTTCGGATAGTCGAATCAGTTCGGCGGTTTCTTCAGGGGTAAGGTTCGTCGCCCGCTTGAGGTAAACCCCCTCGAAATGGGTTCGGTAAATGCGGTCCAGATCCCGGGGGCATCTTCCCAGGGCGGAGATGATTTTCAGAGAGGGGTGATCCCCGGACATCAGAAACCGCAGATAGGGATAGAAGGGATTTTCCGGAGGCCGGAGAACGGATTGCGCCGGCGCCTCGAATTCGTCCAGGAGCAGGACCAGCACGGTCTGTTTCGGTAAATGGGACAGGACATGGTCCAGAATGCGCGATTCAAAGGCGAGGGACGGGTCTCCCTCCGGAAACGGAACGGCCGGAATCGACAGCCTCTCGAAAATCCGCAGGGCCAGGGCTTTCAAGATCGGCCGCAGGGGCTTTCCGGAATGCGCCGCCGGATCGAAGTAAACCGCGGCGTAGGGCCCCTCCCGGGGGAGCTGGAATTCTAAGTGGCGGAGCAGGGATGTCTTTCCGATTCCGCGGTGACCGTAGAGAATCAGGCCTTTTTCCTGCGGGGTGGTCAGAAAACGGCCGACATCCGCCAGGACATCGGTTCGGCCGATAAAGCCTTCGGTTCCCCCGACCGGGCCCGGAGTGGAATATGGGTTCGCGTGTGGATTCATGGATACCGGAAGTTCCGCAGGAAAGTTCTGCGGATGCATGGGTGTAGAATAACTTCGCTCATACCAGATCCGTCCGGTGGAATCAACGTTTCATGTGAAAAATCCATGCCTTTTTCCGGCCCACGGGGGCGGGGAGAACCGGTCCGTTCGATTCGGAAAGGCTTGTGATATTTTCGGTAGTCTGCTACAAATATAAGGCCTTTTTAGATATTATACAAAGTTGAAGTCGATTGTTTTTCTCGTGGAAGGTCAACCCCGGCAAGGAAGGAGTCCAGGCAATGGTGGAGAAAAGAAGAGCCAAGAGAAGACACATCATTTATTATCTGAGGGTGTTTGATCAGAACAATGATCAACTTGTCGGGCAACTGGTCGACATTACCACCAGCGGGATGAAACTGGTGAGTGAGAATTCCATTGAACCGGATACCTATTATGAGCTTAGAATGGTGCTTCCCGAGGAGATCGACAAGAAAAAAGAGATCACTTTCGCCGTCAAAAGCATGTGGTGCAAGCGGGATGTGAATCCCAACTTTTACAGCATCGGGTT
>JAABSQ010000022.1 GCA_011390315.1 Desulfobacteraceae bacterium | reverse complement strand
AACCGAGGATATCAACATCGTCAAAAACCTGATTTATGATTTCTCCTTTCGCGACTGAAAGGAGACGGATCAAGGAGAAAGCCAATGGCAAGAACGGTCCTCATCCATTTGTCCCTTCTGTTGATCCTGTCGGGCCCGTCGGCCGCTTTCTCCGAAGAAGCGGCGCCGCCGAGCCCTCCATCCGAATCCTTCCGCGTGCTGGATATCGGGGAGCGCACCTTCGACAATGGTCCGGCCATCGCGGTGCTTCTTTCAAAACCGCTGGACCCCGCCGTTCGGCACGATTCCCACCTTCGCATCAGCGACACCCGGGAGCTGCTCAAAAGCGCCTGGGTGCTCTCCGACGACGGGCGCACCCTCTATTTTCCTCATGTGGAGCCGGAGACCCAATATTCGGTCTCGGTGATGGAGAGCCTTCCATCCGCCGACGGGCAAACCCTGGGAGAACGGGTGAGCGAAACCGTGACCACCCGAACCCTTCACCCGATCGTCAGCTTCGCCAGCGAAGGATTTCTGCTTCCGGCCGAACTGGCCGGGGGGCTGCCGGTGGTGACGGTGAATGTCCGTTCGGTCTACATCGAATTTTTCCGGATCGACACCGGCGGTTTGATCAACCTTGTGAGTTGGCGAAACACCACCGGCGAAAAAGGCTATTACCACCTTTCCCGGGCCAAGGAGCACGGGGAGCTGGTCTTCTCCGGCCGGTTCGACCTGGATGCCGAAAAAAACCGCCGCGCCGTCTACCACATTCCGGTGGAGAATATTCCGCCGCTTCAAGAACCGGGGGTTTATCTGGCGGTGATGCGGGAACCGGGTCAGTACGCCTACAACTACCAGTCCACCTATTTTCTGGTCACCGACATCGGGCTCCATGCCCGGGCCTACGACACTGAATCTCTGATTTTCGCCTCTTCCCTGCGCACCGGCGCCCCTCTCGAAGGGGTGGGCCTTACGGTGTACAACTCCAAAACGGAGGTGATCGCGGAAGGCGTCACCGACGCTCAGGGCCGCTATCGGCTGGATCGTACCCTGCCGGGGGATGTCTACCTGATTACCGCGGCCCGAAACGATCAGACCGGGATTTTGCCCCTGCGGATGCCCGCCCTGGATATGAGTGAATTCGATCTAGGAAAACGTCCGTATCGAGCCCGGGAGTTTTTCATCTACAGTCCGCGGGATCTCTATCGTCCCGGAGAAACGGTGGTCCTGTCGGGGCTTTTGAGAAACGACGACGGTTTTCCCGTGGACCCCATTCCGCTGAAGACCGCACTTTACAGGCCCGACGGGCGGGAGGTGCGAAGCTTTACCTGGCATGCCCTGAAACCGGGCGCGGAGGACCTTGCGTATTACCAGCAATCCGTTGATTTGCCCTCCGACGCCCAGACCGGAAAGTGGCAGGTCAAGGTGTGGGACGACCCCGCCGATGAAGCACCCGCGGCCGTCTATCCCTTTCATGTGGAAGAGTTCCTGCCCGAGCGGATGAAGCTGGAACTCGATCTTCGGCCGGAATTCCCCGGGCCGGAAGAACCGCTTCAGTTGAAGATTTCAGGGCGGTACCTCTACGGGGCCCCGGCCGCAGGGAATGAGGTCATCGCCCGGGTGCGGGTGAAGGCCGACCGGAACCCGTTTTCGGAATGGGAAGGGTATGCCTTCGGCCGTGCGGCCGACGAGGATTATCAGGATTACCGGGAGCTTTCCCCGGAGACCCTCGACCCGGAGGGCGAAACCACGATTCAAATCGAGAGCCGGTGGAAAGAACTGGAAAGTCCGCTGTCGGTCCGGACGGCGGTGGATCTTCTGGAAACCGGGGGCCGGCCGGTCACCCGGGCCGTACAGAGAACCATCTGGCCCGGAAACGCCCTGGTGGGGATTCGTCCGCTGTTCGACGACGGCGCCACCGAGCCCGGACCGGTCCGGTTCGAGGTGATTCGGGTTTCCCCCGACGGTAAACCGAAGGGTGACGGAGAACTGCTGGTGGAATTGACCAAGGAGGACCGGGATTATTACTGGGAATACTCCGAATCCACCGGATGGCAATACAAGTATACCCAAAAAGCGTATCAATTCCTGACCGATTCCCTCTCCCCGGGCGGGGACCGGCCGCATCCCTATACCCTTCAGCTGCAAGACGGCCAGTATCTGCTGGCAATTACCGATCCGGAAACGGGTCTGACCACGAGTCTCCGGTTCCGGGTGGGCGCCTGGTGGTACGGCGGGGAAGGGGCGGATGCCGCCCGGCCCGACAAGGTGGTGCTCGGCCTGGACCGGGAGGCGTATCGACCGGGGGATATCATTCGGCTCACGGTCACCCCGCCCCACCCCGGAGAAGCCTTGATCCTGGTAGAAGGGGAAAAACCGCTCTGGATGAAACGGATCTCGGTCACCGAGGGCGCCGCTCTGGTGGAGATTCCCGTACTGGCCGGGTGGGACAGCCATAACCTTTACATCAG
>JAABSQ010000021.1 GCA_011390315.1 Desulfobacteraceae bacterium | reverse complement strand
ACAACAAAATGTGTACATGGCCTGGCATAAGATGGCCTTCTAAAATTTTGCTGCCTTTCTGTCGGGCCAACTCGTGGAACAATTCTCCAAGGTGTTTTCTGAGTTCACCATATATCTTATCTTCTTTTTACGACACTTTGGAATCCACACAATGTGGTAGTTGCACTCGGGCTGGAGAAAGGCTGCGGATGCCTTTGAATGCCGCCCCCGATTTAAACCCTCTCGGGCGGGTTCGGGGTTAAGAGGCAAGAAAGGAGGGAGCCATGAAGCTCACGCGTTTCAATTCACTGAGAATCTTTTTGATTATCAATGTGCTAATCATTTCTTCTCTGAGTGGTTGCCCTTCTGTCAGTCAGCAGGTTGCCGGCTTTCAGGAGAACCTGGGCCCTTCAGGGGTTGTCGAAATGGATCAGAATACCGATCCTCGTTTTTTCCTTCCCCAGGAGCGCGGGAGAATAGGCCGGTTGAAAATCGCCGGAGACGAAGTGTTTCTCAATGACGTTCCTGTCAACAGGGACGTCGACATCAATAACGGCGACCATGTTGCCACCGGCGATGCGAGTTGGGCGGTGATCGAGTTTTCTCGGGTCTGGAGTCAAGCCTGCAGGATTGAAACCCGCAACCTTCTGCGTGGCAGGATCTACGGAATCGTTCGCAAGTGCGGCCATTTCGTGACCGCCTACCAGAGCGCCATGGAGACCATGCAGGGGACGGAATCCTACCATGTTCAAATCGTGTCTGAAAACGAGATTGTTTTCACAGCCATCCAGGGTCCGATCAAAGTTTGGCTTCAATTCGATCCGTCATATTTCCAGGAGGTGCCGAGCTACCATCAGGTGACCGTGTCGGATGGCCAAATCAGTCCCCCTGAAAATGTCAAAGGGGAAATCGGCAGAATAACAGGCTGGAGAGATAATTTCCGGCGCCTCAGGGGGCAGATGATTCAGGTCCCGGACCTGCGAAACATGCCGTTGATGGAGGCTAAAGATACATTGAATCGGCTGAGCTTGCAGATCGATGCGCCCAATGCCGATAGACGGATTTTGTCGGCCAGAAGCAGAAGACAAGAACTTGTGGTCTACAGTCAGTCCCCCCAACCCGGCGCTTGGGCTATGCAAAACGACAGGGTTACCGTCAACGTCCAGGCTGATGCCTTGCCTGTTTACGTTCCTGACCTTATAAAAATGACTATAATGGAGGCGGAAAAGAATCTGAGTTCTTTGGGTTTGAGAATGGATGCCAATCCGGAAAACGCCGCCGGACGGGACCGGGTGTATCGACAATCACCGTCTCCCGGCAGAAAGGTGAATAAAGGGGATGAGGTCCGGGTGTATGTCAGGGCGGATCCGCGAACAAAGGAGGTAAGGGTTCCGGATCTACGAAAAAGAACGTTGGGGGAGGCGGAAAGAAGGCTGAAAAGGCTTGGGTTGAGAATCGATGTGAACCCTTCGAATGCGAAAACGGAAAGCCGGGTAATAAGTCAAAAGCCGAACCCGGGCAGTAGGGTTGTTCCAAATTCGAAGGTGGAAGTGACGGTTGACGTCCCTGTTAGAGGGATTATTAAACTTCCTGAAGTGATGACTGTTCCGACGCAGCTCATCCAATGGGTCACGGTTCCCGATCTACAAAATCCATCCCCTAAAAGTCTGGCGGAATGCAGAACCATTCTGGGAAGACTTGGGCTCGGTCTGCGTTACAGTCCGAGAAACGCCACAGGTGAGTACTGGGTTGTAAAGCAAAGTCCTGCGGCTGGAAGGAGAGTGAAAAAAGGTACTGTCGTGGATCTTACGCTTCAGCCGCCCATATATTGATATAAGATGACGTTGAGCGTCGGAAGGTTTGGTAACGATGATGATACCGGTCTTTGGTCTGCATAAAGCCTGGTACGGGGGGAGCGCATGGGTAATCCCTATTGGCCTGCTTCTTCTGTTCGGGTGCTTGCGGATGCCCGCATCGGTTTCCACGGATGAGGCCATCGAAGCACACGGTCGTTTCGGCATGGCAGCCTACCGCAAAGGAAGCTTTTCGCAGGCGGAGGAGGAATGGAAAAGAGGCCTCCAGATAGCGCGGAGAGCCGGACGCGAAGTCGACGAGGTCCGTTTTCTGGTGCGCCTTTCCCAAGCAAGCGAGGGAATGGGGGAATATGACACGGCCCTGAGCAGGGCGGAAGCTGCGCTTGGAATCCTCGGAGACGAAGGCGACCCGGCGCTTATCTCCATGGCCCTGATGCAAAAAGGCATGACATACCGGAGGAAGGCTCTGTATGAATCCGCCAGACCGTTGTTCGATCAAGCCCTGGCTATTGCACGCCGCCTGCAAAACCCCCGACTGGAAGCCGAAAGCCTGAGAAATATCGCCGCTCTTTTGCAGGACCAGGGCCGGCTCGACGAGGCCCTTCCGTATTACCGGAAGGCCATTGCGCTGGCACGCGGCAGTGGCTGCGAGATGTGCGAAGCCCGCAGCCTGAACAACCTCGGACTTCTGTTCGATGCCAAGGCAGATTATGCGCAGGCACTGGAAAGACACCAGGCATCTCTCTTTCTCAGGAGAAAAATCGGGGATCGGGCGGGAGAGGGAAAAGTCCTCGGAAATATCTGCATCACATACACCAAATTAAACCAGCTCGAACGGGCGCTTGAAAACTGCCGGGCGGCCCTGCACATTGCCGAGGATATCGGGGATCAGCAGCGGAGGGCCAACAATCTAAACAATATCGGCACGCTTTACCGGAAAATGCAAAAGCCCCGGAAGGCCCTTCGGCATTACCGTCGTTCCCTGAAGATCAAACAGGAATTGTCCGACGCCGCCGGCGAGGCACGCGCCTTCAACAATATCGGCGAAACGTATTGGGTTTTGGGAAAACTCGAACTGGCTGAAAAATATCTGACCCAATCACTGGAAATCAAAGCGGACATAGAAGATCTGCCGGGACAGAGCGCATCCCTCCAGAACCTGGCCCTGCTCTATCGTCAGCGGGGCCGGTATTTGAAGGCGAAATCCTACTACCTTAAGGCGATTTCCTTCAACAGTCTCGCGGGGCAACCGGAACTGATCTGGCGGGCCTTCGACGGGTTGAGCTACGTATACGAATCCCTTTCCAGAATAGACCTTGCGATCCTTTTCGGCAAACAGGCGCTGCGTTCGATCCAGGCAACCCGCGATCGGATGGCATCGCTTGATGAATCGCTGCGCCGATCCTATCTCGACGACAAGTCGCAGGTTTACAAACATGTGGCGGACCTCCTGATTCGACAGGGGCGCCTGCCCGAAGCGCAGCAGGTCATTTTCCTTCTCAAGGAAGAGGAATACCTACATTACCTCGATACCCGCGGAGCGGATGATAATACGGTCGGCCAAGTTGCGAGGACGACATCAGAGTCTGCCTGGCTGAATGAACTCTCTGCGTTTGAGGGCGAGATGGGGAAGATAGCTTATGATTTTCAATGGCTTAGATCCGAAAAGCGCCCGGACCAACTTTCCGAGGGGGAAAAGGAAAGAAAAGACCTCTTGTACGACCGAGTGGATGAGATTCAGGCGGCTTTTGCATCCTTTCTCGTGAAAATCGAAAAGGAATTCGAAGCCAGAAGCGAGGAGAAAAGGCACCCCGATCTTGACTTCTTAACATCGATCCGTGACGAGCTGAGTGAGTACGAGCCTACCACTGTCATTCTGATCTATCTTGTATTGGAGGACGGTGTTAGCATTCTCGTTGTTACGCCCGAGTTACTGTTTGCCCGGGGTGTGTCGATTCCCGAAGCGGAACTGAACGAGGAGGTCTACAAGTTAAAAGATATGCTGAGAAAACCAGGAGTCAACCCCTTGCCGCAGGCCAAGAGGCTCTACGATCTATTAATTTCACCCGTCGAGAAAGATCTCAAAGATCTCAATCAGCTTAAAGCAAAGAACCTTAACCTCATGGTCTCTCTTGACGGAACTTTACGCTACATCCCTTTGGCAGCCCTGTTCGACGGAAATCAATACTTGACGGAGAAATACAATCTTGTTCTCTATAATATGGCTGCCAGAAAGATGCCCCGGAAAGAAGAACGGCAACAACCGCGTGTGGCAGGATTGGGAGCGAGCGAGGCCGTGGGAGGTTTTCCCGCCCTTACTTCGGTCCCGGAGGAATTGGATGCTATCATAAAGGAAGAAGATGAAAGTGATATCAGGGGCGTTTTGCCTGGCAAGGTCTTTCTCGATCGAGATTTTACGAAAAAAAAACTTACGGAAATTCTGGAGGCCGATTACCCTATCGTCCATATCGCCAGTCATTTTTCCTATCAGCTTGAGAATAAGAAATCGTTTCTTTTGCTAGGAAACGGTGACCCATTGACCATAAAAGATCTGGAAAGTTCAAGGTATCCGTTACAACATTTGGAGCTTCTGGTTCTCTCCGCATGCGAAACCGCGGTCGAGGGCAAGGATGCGCTGGGAAGGGAGATCGAAAGTTTAGCTACTTTCGCAGAGAAAGAGGGAGCCGATGCCATCCTGGCAACTCTATGGTCCGTAGCCGACACGAGCACCGCGAAATTTATGGAGCTATTTTACGTTCTCAGAAATCAAAAAGGACTGAGCAAGGTAGAAGCGATCAGAAAGGCGCAGCTCATCTTTCTCCACGGCGACCAGGACATGGACGCGAACGAACCCATACACCGCGGCGCCGCGGTGGCCGATGACGAAGGCGGCTTCACACCGCCGGCGAATGCGCCCTACGCGCATCCGTTCTATTGGGCGCCGTTTGTCCTTTTTGGAAATTTTCTTTGAATCACTTTTTTATTTGTCAACTGTTTTTTTGATATTTTCGATCAGAACAGAGGAGATGAGAAATCCATGATCGGATGACCTTTTTTCGACCCCACCAAAGGGGACAGGAAGCGGGGTGGTTCAGTGGCTCTTCTCGACATTCACCTTTTCGGCGGTTTTCGTCTGATCCCCAACGGCGAGTGTAAGCAGACATCCAAGATTGCGCGCAGTGCCAAGGCCCTATTGGCCTACCTTCTGCTTTTTCGCCACCGGATTCATTCGAGGGAGATGCTCTACGGCATTTTTTGGGCCGATCACAGCGACCAACGTGCGAAAAGCTGTCTCAGCACGGCTTTGTGGCGCCTGAGACGCGTACTGGAGCCCGAAAGCATTCCTAGAGGGACGTTTTTGCTTACCACCTCGAGGGGGGATGTCGGGTTCAATTGCGAAAGTGATTACTGGATGGATGTCGCTGAATTTGAAGAAAAAACCCAGTCGGCTCTTTCCAGGCCGCCCGAATCCATGACCGATCTAGACGCCCGTAAACTTGAAAAAGCCAACGAAATGGTCACTGGAGAACTTCTGGAGGGGTTCTATGAGGATTGGGCGCTCATTGAAAGAGAGCGGATCCGATCACTTTACCTGAAGAGCCTGGCCCACCTTATCGGGTTTTACAAGTACCGCCATTCAATCGAGAAAGGACTTGCATGCGGCCGAAAAATCCTCAGGCATGATCCGCTCAGGGAGGACATCCATCGGGAAATGATCAAATTCTATATCAAAAGCGGCCAGCGCGGCATGGCGGCCAAACAGTATAAAACCTGTGCCAAAGTGCTGAGTGAAGAACTGGGGATCCAGCCGATGGCGGAAACGAATGCGTTGTATGAACAGCTTTCCGTTCGGCAACCGGTACAGGCCGTTTTCAGCCCTGATAGCCGAATTGGGCAGAGCCCCCGATTCGGTGACACCACGGATATCGACGAGGCGCTGCAGAAGGTCCACACGGCGATGACGCAATTCGATCAGATGAGGGAACAATTGATCGATGCCGTCGCGCATCTGGAGCGACTCGTCAAAAAATAGGCATCGATCTGTCCGCAAGGACCGTTTCTTTGGCAATCCCTATTAGAATTCCCCTCTTTCAGGTCATACAGAACCAACCCCAAACCGGTCCCACAATCCCGATTCAAGCCCCTGAAGCCAGCGCTCTTTTTCCCCATCTTAGCGTCATCCAATCGATCGCAAAGTCCCTTTTTCTGCTTTCCATCCCCTCGACGAATTTTTTCCCTTGTAGTGTGAAAAAAATGACTTGGAGAGGGTTTGGTGACGGGTTCGTGACGATATCGTGAGATGGATGGGCTACCTTGGACCCAACGCGTTACCATTTTCTCCTTCAATGAACGGCTGGTCGATAGCAACTCAACCAAATCAAAGGTTCCATGACCATGAAAGAGGTCCAGGAGAACATGCATTCATTTGTCGTCCGGTTATGGCTGGAACCGAGGGAAATGGAGGGGGAAGATCCGGAATGGCGCGGGAGGATCGAACATGTCGGTACCGGGAGAAGACGGTATCTGGGTGAAACTGAAGAGATTCTGGATTTCATTCTGCCCTATCTGAAGAAAAAAACGGACCCTTGACGGGGACCCGGAAGGCCCTTTTGTCATTAGGGTTTTTGGAGGCAAAGATGAGACGATTCATGTTTATCGGTCGGGTTGGCATGATAGGGTTTCTCCTTTGGATCGGGATCAGTCTGTTTCTTGCACAAACGGCCGGATGTCAGGAGCAGGGGACCGGTCAAGTGCGATCACCGACGGGCGTTTCCACCGGGTCATGTGGTGCTGAAGAAGCTGTCGAGACGGACGGCATCCGGCGGCTGGCGTTGATCGTCGGTGTGGGTCAATATGTCAACCGCAGCGTTCCCGACCTCAAGGGACCGGTAAACGACGCCCGCCGGTTTTACAGCCTCCTGACCGCAGAGGGCGGGTACAGGTTCCCCAAACTCAACGTCTGCCTCCTGCTCGACGAGCAGGCGACGACCGCCAACTTCAAACGGGTGTTTCAATCGGCGCTGGTGGAGCGGGCTCGTGAAAACGATGTGGCGGTGGTCTACTTCGCCGGCCACGGATCACAGGCCCGGGACGAAAACGGCGACGAACCGGATGAATGGGACGAAACCCTGATGTTCCATGATGCCCGAACCGGGGGTGTATCCGATTTGCTGGACGACGACTTCAACCGGATGCTGGCCGCCCTGCACCGGAAAACCCGCCATGTGACCGTGATCCTAGATTCGTGCAACTCCGGCACCGCCACGCGGGATCCCGAGGCGAGCACCACACTGGCCCGGTTCGTTCCCCCCGTTAAAGAAGAGAGGGCGGAAGGGCCGCCAGTGTTTATCGCAGAGGCGGACGAAGGGTCCGGATGGGTCACCGAGTCGCTGCCGGGAGCGGTCATCCTTTCCGCCGCCACCGACAGCAACCCGGCCCTTGAAAAAAAAGGTCGGGGTATCTTCACGGATGCGGTGCTCTCGGTTCTGTCGGATGCTAGTGATCAGCCGATGACCTATGCGCAGCTCTCCCGGCGGGTGCCGCTTCTGGTCGCGGCGGAAAGCTACCAGGTTCCCTACTTTCATGGCGACCTCCGCCGGAAGGTGTTCGACAGCCGGGTCCGCGCGCATCCCTTCGCCTGGGAGGTGATCCGGACGGAGTCCGGATTGGAAATAGGCGGGCCGCCCCTGCCGGGCGCGGGATTGGGAGCCGAATTCCGCATCTACGACGGCTCCGTCACCGGGGAGAGTACCCGGGACCCGGGGAAAGCAAAAGCGACCGTCGTGGTCACCGGAATGACCGGGTTGAACGCGGAGGCCCAAATTTCCGCCGCCAAAGCGGATCATCCGGAGATCCGGCCCGGAGATCTCGCGGTCCTGGCGCGCCCCGCGGATTCTTTCATCGCCCTGAAAGTCCGCCTCCGGCCGTCGGAAGAACCCGGCGGCATTCCCGAAGAGCGGGCCGCGAAGATAAGGGATATGGTAGAAAACCATGCGCGAAGCGGGGTTGCTATCGAATTGGCCGAGGGGCCGGGTGAGTTTGAATTGAGCCTGGGACACGAGGATCAACTGATCCTCAGAGGGCCCCACAACCGGATTCGAAACACCTATGAGGCCGACGAACAGGTTCCCGAAAGCCTCGGCCGGCATGCCCGGCAGGGGGCGCTGCTTCAGCTTCGGGGTAACGGCGGCGATGATTTTACGGATCATCAGACCCTCAAGGTCAGCCTGGTGCCCGCGGCGAAGCAGAACCGCTGCGCCGACGGCACCTGGGAACAGGCAGAGCCCAACACCCATCAGGTCGTCCCGCTCTGCCATCAGTGGAACATACAGGTGGAACGGACGGACGACACCCCCATTCCGCTTCTGGTCGGGGCGCTGATTCTGTCGACGGACGGCGCCATCCTGCCCCTTCCCCGGGACGGACGCAAAGTCGAGCTGGATCGGGGCGAACGGGTCCGGTTCGATGCCTCCGGAGAAACCCTTATAGGGGTTCCGCCGCTGGGCATCAAGGACCGGGTGATGGTGTTCGGCACTCAGGTCACCAACCCGGTCGACTGGGGTCAGTTCGCCGAACCGGCCCCCACCAGGTCACCGGGCGCATCCGGGCTGCAGCGGGCCCTCTACCGCTATTTCGAAAGTGGGAAACGCGGCAGCCGGTTCCTGGAGGAGGAAGCCGTCGAAGACACCACCTGGACGCTGAGTCTGACGACGTTCAGCGTGGCGGCCAACCCCGGGTTTGCGGCGGCCGCCCAGGATAGCGATCAGTCCATCGATCGGCGCGAGTACACCATCCCGCGGTTCGATATCCGTCCCTATCTCCCGGATGATGAAACCACGGCGCTCTACAAAGTCCTGACCCTCGCAGACGGTCTGGCCAAGGCCTCGGCCGCGGATGGATACGGGTACCGGCAGCATGGCTGGAACAAATCCACGGATGAGGAAAATCTCAAATACGGCATCGACTGCTCCCGGGCCATCTGGTTCGCCTTTACCCGGTCGGGGCTGACCTACAACAGGGACAACCGGTATCTATCAACGGCCATGATGGTATCCGACGATACCCTCATGCAGGATGCATTCGAGCCGTGCAGCGGCGGACCCATCCAGACAGGGGATATTCTGGTCTACCGGGACGATCGGCGGGGTGACGGCCATGTGGTGATGGTGATCGACCCGGAAAAACGGATCGCCTGGGGCTCCCACGGGTGGGACGGAACCCCCCACGTCCTCCCCGTCGAGCCGGATACCGGCGTCGAGTACCAGAAGATCAAATACAAAAAGGACTGGGAACGCTGGGACCGGAAGACCATGGAGCGGAAGGCCTGCTGGCGGCACCGGCAATTTTCCGAGGAACGCCTCGGCAGCCGAGGCCTGACGGGATCGAAGGCATTGAAGAACATCTGTAATCCAAGTAAAAACTGTGGCCGGTAACGCGGGACAGCAGCAGTCAGAGGGTTCAATCCAGACAGGAGGTGGAGTGGACGAATTTCTTCATTCAAAGTCGATGTTGACACCGGGGGTTGCAGGGGCCGGCACCACCCTGATCACGGCGACACTGGCCAGCCAGTTCGGTCTTCCGGGGAACTGGACCGGACTGGTGGTCAGTCTGCTCTTCGGACTGAGCATCTGGGCCGACAAGCGCATCGTCATCTATCAGCGGGTCGTTTTTTACCTGCTCAACTCGATGACCATCTTTGCCGTGGCCATCGGCCTCAATACCGCCGGAATGCAGATCAACAAGGCCGAGGAGAGGGGGGTTCCCCGCCTTGGGCAGGAGGAGACCCATACCCCCGCGGAGCAGCAGCAATTTTTTCAGGATTGGTTCCGGTAAGTGTATACCAGCAGGGCGTGAGCAGTGCCCGACAGGGATGGGATCATCAGGGATGAAACGCCTATGATCGAAGAGATCGACCAGCGACTGATCGACTGGATCGGCAATGTGCTCACCGAGGAGACCGAGGTGACGCTCTCCCCTCCCCAAACCACGGGAGAGGGAGAGAGGGTGGGGCTCTATCTGATGGATATCCTCCCGTCCGCTCCCGTTCGATCGGGACGACGGCCGCCCCTCCAGGTGATGCTTCGCTACCTGGTGACCACCCGGTCCGAAGATCCGAAAGCAGCCCACCGCATCCTTGGCCGCCTCCTGTTTGCGGCCATGGAGCATACGGAATATGAGGTCGATTTGGCGCCGGTCTCTCCCGAGATCTGGACGGCCTTCGGCATCGTACCGATGCCCGCGTTTTTCCTCCGGCTGCCCCTCCGGGTCGAACGGCCGGATACGGTCACGCCGCTGATCCGGTCCCCCGCCGAGGTGATCCAATCCCCCCTCGTCGGCATGGAGGGCGTCGTTTTGGGGCCGGGGGAGACCCCCCTGGCTGCCGCCCGGGTGGAGTTGACCACCCACAACCTGGCGACGCGGACCGACGGGAAAGGGCGCTTTCTATTCCCGGCCGTTCCCGTGAAGCCGCCCGTCAAAACGTTCCGTATTCTGACCCGCGGCCGGGAGCTTGTCAAAGCCATCGACCGGGAAACGAACGGACAGCAACCATTGACGATCCATTTTGACGCATTGGAGGCCTGACATGGCGAGTTACATGACACCCGGGATTTATATGGAAGAGATCTCCGCGGGGACCAAGCCCATCGCAGCCGTCGGCACCAGCACGGCGGCGTTTCTGGGGGTGGCGCCGGCGGCGGACAGGCACCTCAACAGGCCGGTTCCGGTGAGTAACTGGTCCCAGTTCGTCCGGGAGTTTGTCGACGCGGAGAGTCCCTCCACCGACCTGGCGCGGGCGGTGTTCGGTTTCTTCAACAACGGCGGCAGCCGCTGCTACGTGCTCAACGTAGGGAAGGGCCACCCTCTTGCCGGAGACGAACGGACACGCTCCGGGATCACCGCCCTGGAGACGGTGGACGAGGCCAAGATCATCGCCGCGCCCGGCTACACGGATATCGCCTCCTACGAAGCGTTGATCTCCCACTGTGAAAAGATGAAGAACCGCTTTGCCATACTCGATGCCCCCTGCAAGGTCGACAATGTCGACAATCTGAAAAAAGTGGGAACCGTCGGGGCGGGGTTCGGTGAAATGGACGCGTCGGAACCGGAAGCACCCGCCACGGGCCCGCTCCGCCCGAGGGAGACGGATTGTGCGGCATTTTACTTTCCGTGGATCACCGCCCGGGATCCGTTGACGGCCGGCGCGATCGTCAAGACCCCGCCCTCGGGCCACCTGGCGGGTGTTTATGCCCGTACGGATGCCACCCGCGGCGTGCATAAACCGCCGGCCAACGAACCCATCCGGGGCGCTCTCGATCTCTGCTACAGGGTGACCCGGGAAGAGCAGGGCACACTCAATTCGGCCGGGGTGAACTGCATCCGGTTTTTCGCCGATGCCGGGATCCGCGTCTGGGGGGCCCGCACCCTGGCGGCGGAGTCGAGCGAGTGGCGTTATATAAGCGTTCGCAGGCTCTTCAATATGATCGAAGAGTCCATCGAAAACGGGACCCGGTGGATCGTCTTCGAAATCAACGACACCCGCACCTGGAAGTCCATCGAGCGCGATATACGGGCTTTTCTCACGCTGGTCTGGCGGGACGGCGCTCTAAAAGGGGAGACGCCGGAGCGGGCCTTCTTCGTCAAATGCGACGGTGAGACCAATCCGCCGGAGGTGATCGACGCCGGCCGACTGGTGACGGAAATCGGCATCGCCCCGGTAAAGCCCGCCGAGTTTATCATCTTCCGCGTTTCTCAATGGGTCGGCGGCGGATCGGAGGAAGAGGCGGGTGGGGGCGGAGAAACCGAGGCAGCATCTGAAGAATAGAGGGGGAGATCATGCCGGATACGGATATCTATCGATCTTATAACTTTGTGGTCGACATTCAGGGGGTCACTTCGGGCTACTTCAGCGAGATCAGCGGACTGAGCATCTCGGTCGAATCGATCTCCTACCGGGAGGGCGGCGGGGCCCCCGCCGTTCGCAAGCTGCCCGGCAGGGTGGACTACGGCGACATCACCTTCAAGTGGGGGTTGAGCGAATCGACCGAACTCTGGGAGTGGCTGATGACCACGGTCCAGGGCAACGTGGAACGAAAAGAGATGTCCATCGTTTTGCTGGCCCCGGACGGCCAGCAGGAGAACACCCGGTGGAACCTCCACAGCGCCTGGCCGACCGCCTGGCGCGGCGCGCAATTGAGGGGGGAGGCCCAGGGGGTGGCCATCGAGACGCTGATCATCGCCCATGAAGGGATCGAACGCGCATGA
>JAABSQ010000020.1 GCA_011390315.1 Desulfobacteraceae bacterium | reverse complement strand
CTTCCGGTGGCCGCCACGCCGACCCGAGATCTTCGCATGGTTCGGCGGCTGGACCCGAAGTCTTCCTTCACCGAACAAAAACGGGTCTCGATCCTCTCCGCCGGTGAAACCCTCCGGATTGAGGACATCGCCACCGCCGAGTTCGAGGTCTATGATTCCCTGGACAAGGCCTACCGGCTTCTGGAAACCTTGAGCGGGAATGCGACCCTGCGGGAGTTCGGTTTTATTCCGGGTTGGCCCCGAATGGATGCCGCCGAAAAGGAAAAGACCTATTCCGAGTACGCCTGCCACGAACTCAATTTCTTTCTTTTCCACAAAGATCCTTCTTTTTTCAAGACCGTGGTCACGCCCTATCTGGAAAACAAAAAGGACAAAACCTTTATGGATCACTGGCTGCTCGGAGCGGATCTCTCCCGCTATCAGGAACCCTGGGCCTTTTCCCGGCTCAATATCGTGGAAAAAATCCTGCTTTTTCGCGGAACCTCCCGGGACGGGGATCGGATTCAACGATGGGTGAAGGACCGCTTCGACCTCCTGCCCCCCGACCCGGATGCCTTCAATACCCTCTTCGACACCGCTCTCAAGGGGAGCGCTTTAGAGGCCGACCGTTTTGGTGTGGACGACCTGGCGGCATCCATAAAAGAGATGGAGACGGCGGAAGAACCGGTCGCGCATTCGGGAATTGGCCAGGCCCCGGAGGAGTCGATCGAAAGCGAAATTGCCTATGATTTGGCTCCCAAACCGGAAATGGCGGCCGAAGGAGCGGCCCTGCCCGCCGGTCGCATGTTCAAGCAAAAAAGGGATACGGTTCGGCTTCGAAAAGAGATACGGCCCCTGTACCAGGCCCTGGACAAGACTCGGGAATGGGTGGAAAACAATTATTATCACCTGCCGATCGAGGAACAAGACGGGGATCTGATCACCGTCAATGCCTTTTGGCGGGATTTTGCCGAGAGTGATCCGGCCGATCCCTTTTTCTCCGCCCACTTCCCTTATGCGCACCGGAATTTTCCTGAAATGATGCTGGCGCTTTCGGTTCTGGATCTGCCGTTTGAGGCCGGGGACCATGGGGTTCAGGTTCGGGATACCGCTCTCCGGTTGACCGCCGATAGCCCGCTCATCGTCTTCCATAAAGAGATTCGACCGGCTCCGTCGCCCGATACCGAAACGCCCATCCTGGTCAGCCAGAACTTCTTTCGTCCGGATGATCGGTATCGGTTCGTGGAGAACGAGCGTCTCGACAAATTCATTCGGGACGAATTCCTGGTGGGGATACCCTACGGGTGCCGGGTGGTGGTGAGCAACCCCACCTCCTCCCGTCAGAAGCTGAATCTGCTCGCCCAGATTCCGGCCGGCGCCCTGCCCGTCAACGCCGGTTTTTATTCCAGGAGTGTGCCTTTGTCCATCGAGCCTTACAGCACCCGAACCCTGGAATACCACTTCTATTTTCCCGATACCGGCCGGTTCGCCATTTATCCGGTGCAGGCGGCCAAACAGGAGGCGGTGGTAGCCGGCGGGGCGGCCATGGATTTTGATGTCGTCTCCTCGCCTTCCCGGCAGGACACCGAATCCTGGGCCTATGTCTCCCAGAACGGTGCGTCGGAAGCGGTATTGGATTTTCTGCGAGCGAACAACCTCGAGCGGCTGAACCTTGGGCGGATCGCTTTTCGCATGAAGGATCGGCTCTTTTTCGACCGGGTTCTGGTTTTGCTTCGGTCCCGGCTGGCATATGATGCCACCCTGTGGTCCTACGGCATCTACCACCAAGATCCGGTTGCCATGACCGAATACCTGGGCCGGTCGGATTTCATTCACCGGTGCGGCCTCTTCATCGAATCCCCCCTGTTGACGGTGCATCCGGTGGAACGGCGGCTCTACGAACATCGGGAATACAAGCCCCTGGTCAACGCCCGCACCCATCCGCTGGGAGACCGGCCCAAGATTCTCAACGACCGGTTCTACGAACAATATATCCGATTCCTCACTCAATTGAGCTATAAACCCGACATCGATACCGAGGACCGAATGGCGGCGACCTATTACCTGCTGCTTCAGGACCGGGTGGCCGAGGCCCTCGATTTCTTCGAGGGGATCGATCCGGAACAGGTGAAAAGCCGCATCCAGTATGATTATTTGAGAGCCTATCTGGCCTTTTACCGAGGGGAGATGGACACGGCCCGCCGAATCGCCGAGGCGTATGTCGATTATCCGGTGAACCGGTGGCGGGATCTCTTTCGCACAGCGGTGTCCCAGCTGGACGAGGTGACCGGATCATTCACTGCGGTGGCGGATGGGCAGGACCGGGACCGGCGGATGGGGGCGCTGGCCGCCACGGAACCGTCGTTGACCCTCCAGGTGGAGGCCGAATCGATCCTCCTCGATTACCGGAATCTCGAGGCCTGCACCGTTCGATATTATCCCATGGATATTGAACTGCTGTTTTCCCGGAATCCCTTTGTTCGGCAGCAGACCGGCCGTTTCGCTTTTATCCGGCCCAATCGCTCGGATGCGGTGAGCCTGCCCGAAGATCAAAACCGGGTTCAATTGAATATTCCCGGGGAATACCGCAACCGGAACCTCATGATCGAGGTGATCGGAGCGGGAATTCGGGAGACCGCCGTCTACTATGCCCATTCTCTGGATGTACAGGTGATGGAAAACTACGGCTATCTGAATGTCACCGACACCGATCGTGGAAAGCCGCTGCCCGGCGTCTATGTCAAGGTATACGCCCGAATGAAGGATGGGGATATATCGTTTTACAAGGACGGGTATACCGATCTTCGGGGCCGGTTCGATTATGCATCGCTCAGCACCGATGAACCGGATCGGGTGCAGCGCTTCGCCCTGCTGGTGCTGAGCGAGGACCGGGGGGCGGTGACCCGGGAGGCCGATCCGCCCCGGCGGTAAAACTCAGGCGCCCCGCAACCCGGAGACCGTCTGAAGGATGAACAGGGCGTCGGGAATGCCGATCCGCCGGTCTCCGGTTGCGTCCCGGTCGGCAGAGACCGGCACGGCAATGCCGCTGACCACCTTGAGCGCGATTAAGGCATCCGCCAGATCCACGCCGTTCAGGTAGTCGAGGTCTCCGGGAGTGGGCGCGCTGGTCACTTGGACATGGCCCATGATCTGTTCCGATTCGGCCCCGGTGGATGAGGCCGTTAATTGGACCGGCCCTTCGCCGAGGATAGAGCTGTTTACAGCCAGGGACCAGGCGCCGTCCGGCCCGGCTGCGGTGGACCCGATCCGGATGCTGCCGTTATAGACCTCCACCGGTTTATTGGCTGCTGCCACGCCGGACAGATAAAAGGTTTCATGCCGGCTCAGGGCTAATCTGAAATCATTTTTAAGCCCGGCAATGGCGGGCAGGGCCGCCTCATCGGAAAAATCGCTGGAAAGCCCCCGGTCACTGACGGCCTTGACCGCGAAAAAATAGGGGCGGCTGCCGGACAGATCGGTGACCTTGTACGTGGTGGCGCCGGCCGGAATGAGATGCCCCTTCGCATCGCTGGTTTGTGAATAGTCGCCGGACCGGATGCCCCAGTAGACGACATACCGGTCTACGGAAGGATCTTCGCTCGGGTCCCAGGCCAGGGTCAGTGTGCGGGCCGATACGGTGGCTGTGAGGGAGATGACCAGAAGAAAGCCATACAAGAAAATGCGCAGGAATGGTTTTGGATTGTGGTTTAGATTGTTGTTCATTGATATCTCTTACCTCTCTGTCGGGTAATCGCTTTGCGTCATCGGCGCAAAAGCCGATGGGGAAAATACGAAAAGAGATATACATGAAAGGGTAAAACGGGTCTGTGATCTCTTTCGGGTTGACTTTGTGATGGTTTTTCTGTTGTAATCGTGAGGAATTGCGGTGTTTTTCCGTGAAGTTTTGCCGCGGACTCTGCGCGGACTCTGGCGGACTCTGAATGATGAATTGGCTGCCCGACATTCTCATGCAGACACCGTAAGGCCGCCCATGCCGCCGCCCGGCATTGAATCGGCGGCGCCCGAAGCCGATCAATCCCTGAAGCAGGACTCTTTAATCAAGGAATAGATACGATATGTTAAATGAAATTCCGATATTTTCCGGGTTGAATGATGCGGAGCTTGAGAAATTGGAAAAGGTCGCCGTAGTAAAGACCTTCCCCAAGAACACGATCCTGTTCAGCGAAGGGGATCAGTCCGATTCCTTCTATGTGGTTCTCAGCGGGAAGGTCAATGTGGGGATCAATGATGAAGAGGGCCGGGAGGTCATCCTTTCCATTCTCGGGGAAGGGGAATACTTCGGCGAAATGGCCTTACTGGACGGGGAGCCCCGCTCGGCTTTCGTCATGACCAAGGAGCCGACTCAGCTGCTCATCATCTCCAAAAAGGATTTTGAAAGTTTTGTGGAGACCAATCCGGACATTATCATCAATGTTCTAAAGGGGCTTTTGAAACGGCTTCGGGAGGCCAACAAGAAGATCGAAAGCCTGGCCCTGATGAATGTCTACGGCCGGGTGGCCCGGCTGCTGACTCAGCTCTCGGTGACCCGGGACGATAAAACCATGATCGAAGACAAGCTGACCCATCAGGAGATCGCCAACATGGTGGGGGCCTCCCGGGAGATGGTGAGCCGCGTACTGAAAGAGCTTTCCGATGAGGGGTATATTTCCATTCGAAAAAAGAAGATCACCCTGCATGGGAAACTTCCGTACGAATGGTAAACCGGAATCAGTCGAAACGCAAAAAAACTCACGCCTCCTGAAGGTGTTTGGCCAGATGGCCCAGATCCGGAAAGATCAACTCCCGGCAGGCCAGTCGGCAGGCTTTGATGCTTCCGGGCATGCAGAACACCGCCGTGTTGCCGATCACCCCGGCCGTGGCCCGGGACAGAATGGCCGCGGAACCGATTTCCGCATAACTCAACTGAGCGAATAAGATTCCGAAGCCGGTCAATTCTTTCTGAAACAAGGGCTTGACCGCTTCAATGGCGACATCCTTGGGGCTGGCGCCGGTGCCGCCGTTCATCAGGAGCACCCGAGGTGAAAACGCCTGGATCAGTTCATTCACCGTCTCCCGAATGATTCCCGTTTCGTCCGGAATCACCCGGTGGGCGACGACGGTATGGCCTTCTTTTTCCGCCTGTTCGGCCATCCAGTGTCCGCTTTCGTCTTCCGCCGGGGTCCGCGTGGTGGACATGGTGATGATGCCGATTTTCAATCCTTGAACCGCCTGGCGACGGTGTTCCGTTACGCCCATAATGCTTCTCCTTTTTCTGAGCCTTTATTGACAATTCCCAATCAAAAGTAAGCGCCTCCAGTGCCGGGTCAAGGTCCGTTTATAATACCCTCTTGATTTCAGCCGATGTTTTTCTTATTCTTATCCCGGAGTAGGGTAATTCACGCAACGGGGTTCACCTGGAAAGATCGAATAAAATGCACTATCCCTGTTCAGGCGTCATTCTGGCGGGCGGGTTGAGCACCCGTCTCGGCGGGCGGAACAAGGCCCTTCTCGATATCGGCGGAAAGACCATTCTGGATCGGCTGCTGTCGCTTTTCGAGGGCCTGTTTGAAGAGATCATTCTGGTCGCCAACGACCCGGAAAACTATCTGGACCAGGATTTCGTCATCACCGCCGATCTTTTGGATGTACGCAGTTCGCTCACCGGCATTCATGCCGGCCTGTTTACGGCCACCCGCCCCCATGCTTTTTTTGCGGCGTGCGACGCCCCTTTTGTGAAGCGGGAGGTGATCGAGGCGATTCTGGACCGAATCGAACCCGGCATCGACGTGGTCATTCCGGAAACCGAAACCGGAATCGAGCCGCTCTGTGCGGTCTACTCCAAAAACTGCCTCATCCCGGCTGAACGGAACCTGCGGCGGGAAAATTTTCAGATTCGACGGATGTTCAAGAAACTGCGGGTTCGAACGGTTTCCCCAAAGGTGCTCACATCGCGAGATCCGGAACTGATTTCGTTTTTTAACATCAATACCCCGGAAGATCTGGACAAAGCCCGGCGGATTCTGTAATAGCCATTCTATTTGTGCCAAAGGAGATGAATCATGGACATGACGCGGATGCTGGAGCGCATCAAAGGACATCCCGATTATGATAAAGTGGGAATGGTATTGTACCACAACGGCGTGGTTCGCAACACCTCCCGGGACGGCCGACCGGTGACCGGGTTGCGGGTGGCTGTGGATCATGACCGGCTGGCGGAGGTTCTGGATGAGCAGCGCCGGCGGCCGGGCATCATCGACATCCAAATCGAAATCAATGAAGGCGGGGATCTTCAGGTGGGCGACGATGTCATGCTGCTGGCGGTGGCCGGGGATATTCGGGAGAACGTCATCGCGTGTCTGACGGACACCCTCAATGCGGTCAAGTCCTCGGTGACCGCCAAAACCGAGTTTTTCGAGGGCTGATATGTCCACATTCACCCATATCGACGCCGACGGCCGGGTCCGGATGGTGGACGTCTCCGACAAGCAGCCGACCCTGCGGATCGCCCTGGCGGAAGGCCGGATATCCATGAACCCGGAGACCTTTGAAAAGATTCGGGACAACCGGCTTCAAAAAGGCAATGTTGTAGAAACCGCCCGCATCGCCGGGATCATGGGGGCCAAACGGACGGCCGATCTGATTCCCATGTGCCATCCCCTGAATCTCACCCATGTTCACATCGATTTTTTTCCGGAGGCGGCGACCCATTCCATACGAATCGAGGCCCGAGCCAAGATCATCGACCAGACCGGGGTGGAGATGGAAGCCCTCTCCGCCGTATCGGTGGCTGCCTTGACCATTTACGACATGTGCAAGGCCTCCGACAAGGAGATGGTCATATCCGACATCCGCCTCCTGGAAAAATCGGGGGGCAAAAGCGGGCCGTTCAAACGGTCCGGTACCCCCTGACGGTGGTTTCTTTCGAGAATTGTGACAATTTTTACGGCGATACGCCCCATTCCTGATAGTGAATCCATGAAACTATTCATCAATCCGGCCCTTGCGGCCTGTCTGCTGTGCCTGTTCGTTTTCGGGTGTGCGACCCCGCCCAAGCCTGAACTGCCGCTGGTCAGGCTTTCACCGGGGGCGTATCCCGAATTTGTCGATGATCTCGAGTATGAGGGGCTGGAGGCGTCCATCGCCCGAAGCCTGGAATACCTGGGCCGAATCCCTTCGACCCGAACCTTCACGGTCGGGGAAGAGACCTATGACGCCGCCCATATGATCCGTTCTCTGGAGCGGTTTCGGGATTTTATCGCGACCCGCCCCGATCCCGGTGTCTTGAAAGGCTTCATTCGGGCCCATTACCTGGTCTACCGATCGGCGGGGGAGGAAAAGACCGAACAGGTCCTCTTTACCGGCTATTTCGAACCCCTTCTGCAGGGAAGCCGAGTCAAGACCCCGAAGCACCCCTATCCGGTCTACGGCCCCCCCGAAGACTTGGCGGTGGTGGATCTTTCCCGGTTTTCGTCCAAATTCGAAGGGGAGAAGATCCTCGGCCGGGTCGACGGCAACACCTTTGTGCCCTACTATGACCGGGCCGATATCGACCGGGATCAGGCCCTGATCGGAAAAGCGCCGGAACTGGCCTGGGTGGACAATGCGGTGGATCTCTTTTTTCTCCACATTCAGGGATCGGGCAAAATCGCTTTTCCGGACGGGTCGACCATGAATGTCCACTACCATTCCAAAAACGGCCGGCCCTACCGCAGCATCGGTCAGCTCCTGATCGAGGAAGACAAGGTCTCCCGGGAGGAGATGTCCATGCAGAAGATCAAGTCCTATCTGCGGAACCATCCCCGGGATGTCGACCGGGTGCTTTATCACAATCCAAGCTATATCTTCTTCAGCGTGGAGGAAGAAGGGCCCCTGGGCGCCCTGAACGTGAAGCTGACGCCGGGGCGGTCCATGGCCGTGGATCGGGGGATTTTCCCCATGACCGCCCTGTCTTTTATTCGGGCCCAAAAACCGGTGATCGATCCGGAACGGCCCGGCGTTATTCTGGACTGGACCCCTTTTTCACGGTTTGTTCTGAACCAGGATACCGGCGGCGCCATCAAGGGGCCGGGCCGGGCCGATATCTTCTGGGGCAGCGGAGAATACGCCGAGATCGCGGCCGGCCACCTGAAGCACCGGGGGGATCTCTTTGTGCTGGTGCTGAGGCCGGATGCCGCTTAACCTCCATACCGGATTCGCACTCGCCGGCCGGCGCCGGATGACTGTTTGATCTAAAAAAAACCTTTGCGGACAGGTATCTGACACGCAATTCGCTTCGAGGAAAGGTGAATGGGACATCAAAAATCTCCTGAAACATTGGCAAAATTTCTAGACTACGTTTTGGGCCGAAGACCCGATGAGTTCGGTCTGGTGCCGGACCCGGACGGCTATGTCAAAATTAAGGATCTCCTGAAGGCCGTGGGGGAGGAAGAAGGATGGCGGCATGTGCGCCGGGCCGGGATCGACGAGGTGCTGATCAGTATTCCCGATCCGCCCGTCGAGGTGGACGACAACCGGATTCGGGCCGCCGATCGGCGTCATCTTCCGGTGCGCAAGGCGGCGGAGACCTTTCCCAAGTTTCTGTATACCTGTGTGCGAAAAAAAGCCCACCCGGTGGTGGTGGATCGAGGCGTGTCCCCCCTGGGAGAGCGGGAGCATGTGGTGCTGACCACCGAACCCGAATTGGCGGAGCGGCTCGGCCGTCGCATCGATTCGGCGCCGCTTCTGTTGACCGTGCATGTTCAGGAGGCGGTGGACCTGGGGGTGCTGTTTCAGCAGGTGGGCGAATCGATCTACCTGGCCCCCCACCTGCCGGTGGGCAGTTTCACCGCGCCGCCCCTGGCCCAGGATAAAAAAGAGGAACCCAAATCCAAAAAGAAAGAAAAGCCCAAGGCCAAGCCCCAGGACCGAACGCCCGGCAGCTTTTTCCTGGATGCCGACGACCTGGACCCGGAGCAGAAAAAGCGCAAACAGCAGCGGCTCAAGAAAAAGGATGTGGTCCGGGACAAGGAACGGAAGCAGTCCCGCCGTCAGAAGAACAAGTTGTGGCCCGAATAGCGCTGTGGCTGCTTCCTGAAAACAGCCCCCTTTTTTGGCTGATTTTTTTATTGACACCGCCGGCCGAAATTGATACCAATTATTTTTGTTTGCAAGGGGCCGTTAGCTCAACTAGGCAGAGCACCTGACTCTTAATCAGTAGGTTGAAGGTTCGATTCCTTCACGGCCCACCAGAAAATTCAAGCCTTTCGGAGAGTTTTGCTCTGAAAGGCTTTTTTTGTGTGCGCCAGGCATGGCGTGAATCTTATGAGGTGAAAGTCCTCTACGGGCCGTGGTGACCGGAACCGTTAGCCAAAGGCAAGGGCGTTGCTGCGAGGCAGGGTGGTCTGGAGGAAGCCGGAGGCAAAACCCGGACTCGACGAACAGAAACCGGATATGAGGCCGATGCGGCGGGGTAATTCCGGCATTGGACGGAGAAGCCCGATTGTCACCCGGACGCACGCACCGGTAAATCCGGCGAGGGCCGGGGGAAGGAGTCACGTCTTACCCTGGGAGGTCTCCCCTTCTGTCTGCCAAAAGACTACCGGCATCGTGAGATGTCGGGAAGGATGGGGAGAAGTCAGCAGAGGCCATAGTAGTTCCGACTCCTGCGGAGCGAAGGGCCGAATCTTTTGGTACAAGGAGCAGTCCTTTTATCTCGATGAACGTGAAGCAGCAGCAAGGCACTTTCTACCAGTTGACGATGTTTGAAGAGTTCAACGGAGAGGTGCGCCCCGTCACATTTGGAGAAGACGGAATCGGATCCGAGGTGATCGAGGAGCGGCAAGCGTTTACGGCGGTAGAAGAGCAACGAGCCTTGAGGCAGCATCTGATGGAGCAGATTGTCGATCGTGACAATTTGAACCGGGCTTACAAACGAGTGAAGTCCAACAAAGGATCGCCGGGGGTGGATGGTCTGACCGTCCAGGAACTCGGCGAATGGCTCAGGAACCACAAGGATGAATTGATTCCGAGCCTGCTGTCAGGAGCATACGAACCGAAACCGGTAAAGCGGGTGGATATCCCGAAACCGGGCGGTGGGGTGCGGCAATTGGACATTCCTACGGCAGTGGATCGGTTCGTGCAGCAGGCGATCCTTCAGGTTCTTGATCCGCTCATCGACCCGACCTTCTCGGAATCTACAAATAAACCCTTGAATCGCCTGGCTTATATGGCCATTGCGGGGTGTGGGGATCGAACTTCGCCAACTCCGCCTTCACCTTGTCGATTTGCTCCTTTATGTATTGGGGGGGGTGTTTGTACGTGCTCATCCCAAAACTGCTTAACCGGAAAACGCTTTTCCGCTTCGTCCCATTTGTCCCCAAGGCCATTTCATAGGCATTAACCAACTTCTTATTTAAATTTGGCACTGGTATTGAATTTTAAACATGCTTTCCCTAAATTCGCCCAAAAGAGAGTCTTTATCCAGGTAGCCAGTAATTATCCATATTAGCCAATCATCGATAAAATTCATGGCGATATCATTTAGACAGTATTTTGTTAATTCAACGGAATCTTGACTCCGGCCAACTGGTTGAATATGGTCAAATCGAAGTATGGATTCACGAGTATCTGAATCAATAGGCAGAGTATCCCAATAAAACTGCGGATATTCACACCTTCTGACCCTTTCTACAAAAGCAGGATTAAAACCTGATCTGCTGTAACATTCATCTGCGCCATAAAATGGAGCTATTAGAATTGTAGGCGCAGTTTGCCATTTGGCTTTGTTCTTAGTTAATATATTACCAATTCTATCACCACCGGTACTCACAATCAAGGTAGGGCGTTTTTTCGCCCTGTATACAGCTCTTATCTCCCGATTGTATTGAGGTAAACCAGCTACTGGTAATTTAGGGTATTTTATGAGGTTGCGTATATTAATAGGAACAATCTTTATTAATGCTTGGTTATGTTCCGTGGGTTTTGACCTTCCAACGGGGACTAAAGAGAAGGGTTGTTGATCGACATGAGGGATGAATGTTTTGACTAATCTTCCTCTTTTATAAGAGGGGTCATCTATTTCAACCCACCAAGGATCAGGTTCGATAATCGATTGCAAAGAGTCTTCAGGGTATTTCAGGATCAAATCTCGCCTTTGATTTCCAA
>JAABSQ010000019.1 GCA_011390315.1 Desulfobacteraceae bacterium | reverse complement strand
CAAATTTTATCTGAGAAGATTACGGGCACTTCCTCAGGAAGAATTTGTTCACCAGCTAATGAATCAAGAACTTCTATCCCTTTGAAAAAAATCTCATCGTACCTTGGAGGGGTTATCCCTTTCTGGGGTTTTACTTTTTTTTCCTTTATCCGTTTGCGCATCTGGTCTTTTAAGTCTCTTAATTGTTCTTTTCTCTTCTTTTTTTGTTTTGCGCTCAATGTTTGGCAAATATCAAGATTTTCGGAACTATTTTCTACTTCAGTGCCTTCCGGAAGAAAATTCAAAAATTCATTTGGTGCTGCCTCCAGTATAGGTTCCGTTTTATATACAAAATGCAAAAGACCTTGGGTATCATTACCAAACTTGTGTACAAATTTTTGAACGGTTCCAGTTATTGAAATTGGAAGTTTTTCACTTAAATCATCAAAGAGCCGATCATTTCGGCATGTCCATCGAATATAATCGCCTTCAAATTTCGTTGAAACGATTGTTTTTTTATCAGCATCGATGGACAACAAGGCTGGTTCAATTCGTTCAAATGCTGTTCCTGCCCACGGTCCGTAATGATAAAATTCCCATGGGACCTTTGTGAAGGTCTCTCCTTTATTGTTCTTGGCAAATTCATAATCTGCAAGATAAAGATATTTTATCAGGTGGATTGCGCTTAAACCCCTATCAAAATACTCATCCTCCTGCCCTGCGGTTAAAAGAATGTATTTTAATAAAAGGTCTATTTTATTCTGATCTATCATATCAGTAAATTTCGTTTCTCTTAAAATGATTATAAACGTCGATATCTTTTTCCATTAATAATGTAATTTCTGTCAAGGGTTATTTCAAATCCTTTCAGCCTATATGAATCCAAAATGAAAAATAAATAAAAATTTGGAGCTATTCCCCTTAAAGTGTAAGTACGTTGCCTTTACT
>JAABSQ010000018.1 GCA_011390315.1 Desulfobacteraceae bacterium | reverse complement strand
CCCCGCCCTTGGAGGCCGCCAGAGCGCCGGTTACCGCAACAGCGGAGCCGGTGGTCAATTTTTTAACCTCTTCGTAGTTGGTCAGACTGCTGTCGGCGATCACCTGAATGTTTTTCAGACAGGAGCCGTCGTTCACCTCGATAAACGAAAAGGATTTGGCATCCCGACGGGTCCTGACCCATCCCTTGAGCAGTATATTTTCCATAAGGCTGTCGGATTGCAACAGCTTAAAAATTTTGGTTCGATTCATGGATGCTTTCTCTCCAACCTGTTTTCAGCATAAAAAAACTCTATCTCATTTGCACGTCTCCTATACACGATTTTACAAATTTTTAACACCCTGTATCCGCTTCAGCAAGCAGAAGTTGTAATCTATTTCTGAAACCCGGCCTGTTATCCAAAATGAAATGAAACTGGGAATTTTTTACTTGCGCATTGCAATCTGAATGACGTATTCAGGGAATATAAGGATAGTAAACAATGATACAAATGATACAATGGATGAATAGGCCGCCTGAGAGGGCGCATTCCTCATCCGGGGAGGTCAAAGATGGGTAAATTTATGTTATACGGCGTCATTATTCTAATCATCGCCTTTGCCGCCAATTTTTTCGGGTTCGTGTCCATTCCCTGGCTGGATGTGCCGTTTGCTACGGAAAAATCCTACTACACCAAAGGGACGGACCGGAAAAATGAAGCGGCAAAAGAGATTTTAGGGGAAGAGTAATACCAATCCCGGTTTTTCGATTCATTCCCGTTCCCTGATGACGGCCGAGATGACCGCGCCGGAAAAACCGCGGGAACAGAGAAAACGATACATCTTTTCTTTTCGCTTTCGCGGGTCCGGTTCCCGGTCGAATCTCGGCTTTTTCTTTTTCAGGGCCTTGCGGGCGTTCTCTATCTCTTCCGCATCGCCCGTGTACTGAAAAAGCATCGATTCCACCCCTTCCCCGGAAAGCCCCTTCTGTTTCATGCGGGCCCGAATCCGAAGGGAACCCTCGCCTTTTCGCTTCAATTCTCGAAAATAGCATCGCGCGGTTTCATGGTCATCGATGTACCGCAACCGCTCACATTCCTGAATGACCGAGGCGGCCGTCTCCTGAGAAAACCCGCGACGCCGAAGTTTCTGTTCGATCTCAAGGGCGGTGTGATTGCGGCGGGACAGCAGTCGAACAGCACTGTCCAGGGCCGCCCGGTAGGAATCCTCACTCAAAATATCTTCACCTTTCGACAAAGATTTGACCCGACGCCTGATTTATGCCATTTTCCAGACGTTTTTGGAAGGGCGGTTGAATTTTAAGAATATTTTTTTACAAGGAGGCACGTCAGGGATGGAGCCGATCTATCTTGCAGCAGGGGCCAGCTTTGTACTGGGGGCTTCGGGTTATATCATCATTCAGTTCTGGATTCGACCGATCCGCCGATACCGGGCCCTCAAGCGCCAAATCGTCTCGGATCTGAAATGGAAAGACCCGGTTTCACCAGAAGCGGAATCGATGCCGTCGCCCCGGGCCGTTACGGCGCATGCGAAAACCCTTCGCAGCCATTCGGTGGCCCTTTCCGATGCCTATTCTTATGACCTTCCCCACTGGTACCGAATGGTCCTGGACAATCGCGGCGAATCCCCCGTTGAAGCATCCAAAATGTTGATGCGACTGGCCAATACGCGGGATCCGATTCAGATTCGAGCGCGCCGAAAGGAAATTTGCGAATCCTTGGGAATCAATTCAGATCGGACCGATCCAGAAAAGACTCGATAAACCCCTGCACCGTTTCCCGTCCGGTATACACCCCGTAATGGCCCTCACACAGAATATCCGCATTCAGGGTCAGGAGGTATTGAAGGGAGCGTTGATAATCCGCCGGATCCGACAGCAGGGTCGGGGCGAGGGGGCCGTGGACATCTTGGCCGAACAGCACCCGTTTTTCCCCGGAGGTCGTCAAATACGCCAGGGAACCAGGCGAGTGGCCCGGAATATGAAAGGCTTGAATGATGCGATCTCCCAGCCGAATTTCCTCGCCGGCGCCGGTCAGTTTGATATCCACAGGAAAAGGGTCCAGGGATCGACCGTACCATGAAGCCGCCGTCACCGTATGATCCCCGGCCTCGATATAAGCTGCGTCGAGTTCGTGGGCCACGGTTCGGCACCGGGTCTTTGCCCGAAGCGCCCTGGCGCCGCCGATATGATCATAGTGGCAGTGGGTAAGCAACAGGTACTCGATCTGTTGCGGTTTGACCCCGCAGGATCGAATGTTTTTCAACAACCGGTTCAAAGATCCGCCGCAACCGGCGTCCACCAAGGCCGAAGGACCGCCGTCGCTCCGGATCAGATAGACCGCCGCATCTTCTGAATCGGTGATTCCGCTGCCGCCCACCTGAAATACATCATCCGTGATTTGGATAGAACCGTTCCCCATATCCCGTGGCCTCCCTCTTGTAGTTGTATACATTCTTTCCATACCTCTGTAGCATGGTAATATTTTTAACACAAGATCCGACCGACACAAAACCGGGTACGGTTGTGGAAAATGGCTGAACAGGCAAAAAATCGAAAACGCCGTCCGGAAAGGCGAACGAAGGGAATGAAAGATGGAGCTCGAAAGAGGTTTATTTCTTAGAGGTTTATTCCGCGCTGGCGGTCTGAATTTTTTCGGCTTTGGACTGGACCACGGACGGCTTGGTATCCATGTGGTGATAATAGCGCATCACCTTTTGAACATATTTCCGGGTCTCCTTATACGGGGGAATTCCCTGATACCGATCCACCGCAGTGGGTCCGGCGTTGTATCCGGCAAGAGCGAAATTCAACCTGCCCTCGAATCGATCGAGCATCATTCTCAGATACCGGGTTCCGCCCATGATGTTTTCCCAGGGGTCGAACGGATCATAGATTTTCAACAGTTTGGCGGTGCCGGGCATGATCTGCATCAGCCCCTGAGCGCCTTTTTTGGATACCGCCATGCGGTTGAAATTGGATTCGACTTTGATGACGGCCTTGATCAGGGAGAAGGAGATGTCATACATCTCCGAGGCCAGGACGATATACTGATCAAACCGATCGGTGGTATAGTAGGAACCGAGGGGGGATTTGCCGTTCATGAACAGCTGGTAGTGCTCGGACGTCGGGGCATTGGTAAAATGCATGACCCCGTTTTCATCCACATATTTATAAATATCCGCAAGTGCCGCCCATGGAAAAAGCAACCCTGTCAACAGCAGGCACCCTGCGAAATATCGAACCGTTTTACACTTCAAATCAAAATCCCGATTGAAATAATTTCCCTGTAACATGATAGTCCGCAAACCGATGAAGAGGACGATACAGGATTCATAGTATATTCACCGGAAGGGATCAAGTTTAAATTCACATTTCGCAGCCGTGAATGAAAAGCGCCGGTGGTTGTTCATAACTCCGCCAAAACCCGGTTCACAGACTGTCGATTTTTTGTTGAAAACCCCGGGCTTTTAAACATTCCGGAAGGCAATGTCGATAAACCGGCGTTTATCGACAGGGTGTCGACACCGTTTCGGAACCGAAATTCTGAAATAATAGATAATTAAAATAGAAGCTTGCAAACTTATGCTTGTTTTCAACAGTCTATCTTTATAATCATTAATACATAAGGATAAAATAATAAAGAAGAGGGTGTATTCGACGTTCCACCCTGCACAAAAACATCCGGCTCAGAGATATAGCCGCAGACAATTTTTTTCACAGGAAAAAAACCTTGTGTCGTCACCGGAAAAGGGGTATATATATATGTTTTGTAATTATAAGCGATTAAAGCCATTTGCGAGGATTGAAAGACGGATATGGGGTTACTTTCATCAACGGTTTCCGTCACCCGATACCGGGTGGAAGGGGAGATCGAAGCACCGGTCATGGAAACCATTACCGCCGGGCTGAAAAAAAATGCCATTTCAGAGATCGACGACGAGGATTCGGACAAGTCCGTGGGATGGACGTCATTTGAAACCCCGTTTACACCCTCCTTTGACGGCGATTCTTTCGTCATCGGACCCTATCTGGTGTTCAGCCTGCGGATCGATAAAAAGACGATTCCCTCGAAGATCATCAAGAAACATTTCTCCATGGAGGTGGCCAAACGGTTGGCCGAGACCGGTCGGGATCACTTGTCCAAAAAGGAAAAGCAGGAGATCAAGGACCATGTCATTCAGGTGCTGAGCCTTCGCATTCCGGCGACGCCCAATGTTTACGACCTGTTGTGGAGTGTCGAAAACGGCTGGGTTTGGATGTTTTCCAACCAGAAGGCGGCCAATGAGGAACTGGAAACCCTGTTCGCCAGGTCCTTCAAGGCGACCCTGATTCGGCTGTTTCCCTATACCATTGCGGAACTGACCGCCGATCTGTCCCCGGAAGACCGGGATGTGGTGGCCAAACTTACCCCCACCCGGTTTATGGAGTAGCCCCATGCTGGATGTCGCCGTCGCCTACAACCGGTATAAATTTCTCGGGTTCGAGTTTCTGACCTGGCTCTGGTATTCCATCGAGGAAAACCGGGAGGTTTTTAAAACCGTTGAGCCCGAATTGACCGTGCTGGAAATCGGCAATCGGCTGGTTCTGGAAAACCGGGTTCAGGACGCCTTGGAGAGCATCACCATCAAGGGGGACGACGCCGGCCTCGAAGAGGGGCTGATCGCCCTGCGAAAAGGGGCGGTGGTGACCGAAATGAATCTGATCTGCAAATTCGAAGACAGTGAATGGCGGCTGACCCTCAAGGGCGAAAGCTTCGATATCGCCGGCCTGAAAACCCCGGAATCGGGCCCCCTCGAGACTTCCGAAGATATCGAGGGGCGGCTTTTGGAAAAGGTGTTTCTGGATGAAAAGGCGATTGAGCTGGTGGACAAGCTGTATCGGTATTTCATTCGGCTTCGAATCTCCAATGACTGGAATGAAACCGTCGTCCCGCGCCTGAGAAAATGGATCTATGAAAAAGAATCCTAACGGGGGGACCCGACGACGGCTTTCAGAGGGATTGCGATGAAATTTGTCATCAACAAGCGCGACATTCGAAACGTACTCGGAAAAATTCAGGGGCTGACCGGACGCAAAACCAATCTGGCGATCACCGACAATGTCCTGATTCAGGCCACCCCTTCCTCCATCAAAATCGTGGCCACCGATCTGGAAACCGGTTTCGAGGGGGAATACCCGGCCTCGGTGGAATCCGAGGGAACGATCGCCATCAACGCCCGAAAACTCTATGAAATCATTCGGGAGTTTCCCGCCGGGGAGGTCCGGTTTCACGAGATTGAAAACCGATGGATCGAGATCGGGAACGATAATGTCGAATACCACATCGTGGGCATGAACCCTGAAGATTTTCCCGACAATCCGACCATCGAAGACATTCGCTTTTTCGAGGTCGACCCCTATGCCCTGAGCCGAATGATTGAACGCACGGTATTCATCGTCGGTGCGGTGGATGACACCCGGGCCCATATCGAGGGGATCTTTTTCGAGGTTTCGAAGACCGAAGAGCAAAAGGTGCTGCGCATGGTCTCCACCGACGGCAGCCGTTTGTCCGCAGCCGATTATCCTTTTGAAGGCGATGATCCGGCCCTGGCGTCGGGGGTGCTGATTCCCAAAAAAGGGCTTCATGAGGTGATCAAATTTTTGGACACCGATGAACCGGCCCAGATCGGCCTTAAAGACAACCATTTCGTGGTGCGAAAGGGGTCTGAAAACATCACCATTCGGCTTCTCGAAGGGGAATTTCCCAATTACAAGGAGCTGCTCATGCAGCGGGACGGCAGCGAAATCCGGCTGGATCGGCAGGCCTTTTCCATGATGTTGAAACGGATGTCCATTTTTTCCTCCGACCAGTACAAGGGGGTCATCTTCAGCTATGACCGGAACCGGCTTCTGGTGCGGACGACCAATCCGGATATCGGAGAATCGAAAGAAGAGATGGAGATCGCCTTCGAAGACGAATCCATCGAGGCGGCATTCAACCCCAGATATTTTATCGACACCCTCGGCCTCATCGACGGAGACACCGTGCTGATTCACATCAGCAACGGGGAGATGCCCTGTCTGGTCCGGGGGGAGAACGATACAACCTTTGTCAGCGTTATTATGCCGATGAGAATATGAAAGAAGCCATCCAAACCATCAATCAGTACGGCGCCAACAACATCAAGATCCTGGAGGGGCTTGAGGCGGTCCGAAAGCGCCCCTCCATGTACATCGGAAACGTCGATGTGGAAGGGCTTCACCACCTGGTCTACGAGGTGGTGGACAACAGTATCGACGAGGCCATGGCCGGATACTGCGATCGCATCGAAGTCACCGTCCATACCGACAACAGCGTCAGCGTTTCCGACAACGGCCGCGGCATTCCGGTGGGCATTCATGAAAAAGAGGGGGTGCCGGCGGTGGAGGTGGTGCTGAGCAAACTCCATGCGGGCGGTAAATTCGACGACCATTCCTACAAAGTGTCCGGCGGGCTCCACGGGGTGGGCATTTCCGTGGTCAACGCCCTCTCGGCCTTTCTGGAGGTGGAGATCTATTCCGAGGGCAAGATCTACCACCAGACCTATGCCAAGGGATTGAAAACCAGCGAACTCACCGTGACCGGAGAGACTGAACTTCAGGGCACCCGGGTCCGTTTCAAACCCGACACCGGGATCATGAATTCGGATGATTTTCAGTACGAGATTCTGACCCGGCGGCTTCGGGAACTGGCCTTTCTGAACAAAGGGGTCCGCATCGTCATCGAAGACGAACGAGCGGATAAGAAAGACGAGTTTTTCTACGAAGGCGGTCTGGCCGAGTATGTCGAATACCTCAACCGGCGGGTGACCGGCCTTCACGAACCGGTCTATTTCCAGGGGGAGCGCAGCGAGGTCCAGATCGAGGTCGCCATTCAGTACAACGACTCCTTCAAGGAAAAGATGCTCTCCTTTGCCAACAATATCAACACCATCGAAGGCGGCTTTCACCTCATCGGCTTCAAGGCGGCCCTTACCCGAACCCTCAACCAGTACGGCGCCAACGGCGGGCTTCCCAAGAACCTTCAGGCCAAGATCACCGGCGACGACGTTCGGGAGGGGCTTACCGCCATCATCAGCGTCCGCATCAAGGACCCCCAGTTCGAAGGCCAGACCAAGACCAAACTGGGCAACAGCGAGGTGAAGGGGCTGGTGGAATCGCTGGTGAATGAAAAGCTGGCCATCTTTCTGGATGAAAACCCGGCGGTAGCCAAACGAATCATCTCCAAGGCGGTGGATGCGGCCCGGGCCCGGGATGCGGCCAAACGGGCACGGGACCTGGCCCGAAGCAAGGGCGCCCTGATGGACGCCACCCTGCCCGGCAAACTGGCCGAATGCCAGATGTCCGAACCCGAGCATCGGGAACTTTTTCTGGTGGAGGGGGATTCGGCCGGCGGCAGCGCCAAACAGGGCCGGGACCGGAAGTTTCAGGCGATATTGCCCCTCAAGGGAAAAATCCTCAATGTCGAAAAAGCCCGGTTCGATAAGATCCTGAGAAGCGATGAGATCAAAAACATCATTACCGCTCTGGGAACCGGGGTGGGTAAAGAAGAATACGACATCGACAAGATCCGGTACCACAAGGTGGTGATCATGACCGACGCCGATGTCGACGGCTCCCACATTCGAACCCTGCTGCTCACCTTTTTCTATCGGCAGATGAAAGAGGTGATCGAAAACGGGTATCTTTACATCGCCCAGCCGCCGCTGTTCCGGGTGGGCAAGGGCAAAAGCGAGATTTACCTCAAGGAGGAAGCCGATTTCAACGAACACATCCTGAAGCGGATCTGCAGCATGAAACGGGTCCAATACGGGCCGGAGGAAAAACCGATCTCCGAAGAAAACCTGTTTCTGCTGATGGGGGACCTGGCCGAATACCTGACCACCCTCTCCCGGCTGGAACGACACGGGGTTCAGCCCGAGATGGTGGAACTGCTGATTCAGGAAGGGGTGGAGGACAAGGATTTTCTCAAGGATGAAACCCGAATGCAGTCTCTCAAGGACTCCCTGGTCAAAAAAGGGTGGGAGGTGGACCATCTCTCCTGGAACGAGGAGCGGAAGGTCTATGAAATGAAGGCCCGCCCCTCGGATGAAAGCCTCGGAGAGACGGTGATCGAAGACACCGCCGCCAAGGAGTTCCAGTCGGTCCATATCAGCCGCGGGTTTATCCATTCGGCCGATTTTCAGCGGTGCGTGGTGCTGGCCAAAAAGATCTTCACCCTCTACCCCCCTCCTTTCAAGGTTTTCAGCGGTGAAAAAGACGAAAACCCGGATGAATTCGAGGATAAGAAAGGCCTTTTCCGGTATCTGATGGAAGAAGGCAAAAAGGGCATCAGCATTCAGCGGTACAAGGGGTTGGGAGAAATGAATCCCGAACAGCTGTGGGAAACCACCATGAATCCGGAAAAACGGACCCTGCTGAAGGTCAATGTGGAGGATGCCGAAAAGGCCGACGATATCTTTACCCTGCTCATGGGCGATGTGGTCGAACCCCGGCGGGAATTCATCCAGGCCAATGCCCTGGAGGTGAGCACCCTCGATATTTAACCACTGTACACACCTGCACCGGAATCGATCAAGACACGCCTCCCCGACTCCATTCACCTGTATCCGGCCGGTTCCCACGGATGGCGATATGAAGACCTCACTCCTTCGGGAGAACCTGAACGCCCATGCGGTTTGGCTGAAGTCCCGCGGAAAAAGCGGGACCCGGCTGGATCTGCGAAAAGCCGAGCTGTCCGAGGCCGGCTTGCAGGAGTCCGATCTTCGAAAGGCCATACTGTGGCGGGCCGATCTTCGCCGGGCCGACCTGCGCTACAGCGATCTTCGGGAGGCGGTTCTCGGCAGCGCCGATCTTCGCCGGGCCGATTTCAGAAAGGGGCGGCTGCGGCGCATCGATTTGCGTCAGGCCGATCTGCGAAAAGCCGATCTGAGATGGGCCGATCTGCGGTATGCGGATCTTCGGGGCGCCGATTTCGGCGGCGCCGACCTGCGAAAAGCCGATCTTCGCCACGCCGACCTGAGGGGGGCGGACCTGTCCGGCGCGCTCCTGTCGGGGACCCGGCTGCGCGGGGCCGATCTGTCCCAGATCAAGATCGACAGCGGAACCGCCGCCGGAATCCCCCGCCGCATTCGAAACCGCTACATGGAGACCTGGCAGTAGCCCGGCATCTCCATTCAAACCTTTATCCCAACAAAAAATACGGAGAAAAACGGTGAGTAACGATCCCAATAAAATCATCTATTCGATGATCAAGGTCAGCAAGTATTATGATAAAAAACCGGTGTTGAAGGATATTTCCCTTTCCTATTTTTACGGCGCCAAAATCGGGGTGCTGGGCCTCAACGGGTCCGGAAAAAGTTCCCTTCTGCGCATCATGGCCGGTGAAGACACACAGTTCAACGGCGAAACCATCCTTTCCCCCGGCTACACGGTCGGGTATCTGGAACAGGAACCCCTGGTGGATGTCGACAAAACGGTGCGGGAGGTGGTGGAAGAGGGGGCCCGGGAAACGGTGGACCTGCTCAAGGAATTCGAAGAGATCAACCTGAAATTCGCCGAACCCATGGACGACGATGAAATGAACCGGCTCATCGATCGCCAGGGTGCGGTCCAGGAAAAACTGGATGCGGTCGACGGATGGGATCTCGACGCCCGGCTGGAGATGGCCATGGATGCCCTGCGCTGCCCGCCCGGGGATACCCCGGTCAGGGTATTGTCCGGCGGGGAGAAACGGCGGGTGGCCCTATGCCGTCTGCTGCTTCAGAAGCCGGACATTCTGCTTCTGGACGAGCCCACCAACCACCTCGACGCCGAGAGCGTGGCCTGGCTCGAACACCACCTGAAACAGTACGCCGGCACCGTCATCGCGGTCACCCACGACCGGTATTTTCTCGACAACGTGGCCGGATGGATTCTCGAACTCGACCGGGGCGAGGGCATCCCCTGGAAGGGAAACTACTCCAGCTGGCTGGAACAGAAGCAGGAGCGGCTGCGTCGGGAGGAAAAATCCGAAAGCGCCCGGCAAAAGACCCTGGAACGGGAACTGGACTGGATCCGCATGTCCCCCAAGGGCCGCCATGCCAAAAGCCAGGCCCGCATCAAGGCCTATGAAAATCTTCTCTCCCGGGAGGCGGAAAAGGGGGAAAAAGACCTGGAACTGTTCATCCCGCCCGGACCCCGGCTGGGGGATGTGGTCATCGAGGCCGACCATGTCGCCAAAACCTATGAAGATCGGGTCCTGGTGGAGGACATGAGTTTTCGCCTGCCCCCCGGCGGCATCGTCGGGGTGGTCGGCCCCAACGGGGCCGGCAAAACCACCCTCTTTCGCATGATCACCGGCCGGGAACAGCCGGACGACGGCGCCATTCGAGTGGGGGAGACCGCCCGGCTCGCTTATGTGGACCAGAGCCGGAACCTGAATCCCGACAAAACCATATGGGAAGAGATCACCGGCGGCGATGAATCCATCGAACTGGGAAACCGGACGGTCAACTCCCGGGCCTATGTGGCCCGGTTCAATTTTTCCGGATCGGATCAGCAGAAAAAGGTGGGAATGCTTTCCGGAGGCCAGCGCAACCGGGTGCACCTGGCCAAAATGCTGCGGGAAGGGGCCAACGTGCTCCTTCTGGACGAGCCCACCAACGACCTGGACGTCAACACCCTGCGGGCCCTGGAAGAGGCCCTGGAGCACTTCGGCGGATGCGCCGTGGTGATCAGCCACGACCGCTGGTTTCTCGACCGCATCGCCACCCACATACTGGCCTTTGAAGGAGACAGCCGGGTCCATTTTTTCCACGGCAACTGGTCCGAGTATGAAGCCGATAAAAAGAAGCGCCTGGGCGCCGATGCCGCGGTTCCGAAGCGGATCAAGTACCGCCGCTTGACCCGATAGCCGCCGGTTCCGGACCGCAGCTCAGTTCGGCGAAGGTTTTCGAATAGGATTCCAGCCGGTCCAGCAGGTGGTCGCGCTGGGACGGGGTCAACATCCGTTCCAGCCGAACCAACAGATCCAGGGTCCGCCGGGTGTTGGCCTCTATTTTGTTCTGATAGGCGGGGTGCCGCAATTCTCGAAAATGGGTCAGCAGGTGAGTAAACGCCGGTTCAAAATCCTCTTGGCGCCGTCGGCTGAGGACTTGGCGGAATGTGTTCTGAACCCGCTTGCGGAAGGCCAGCCGGTCTTCGGCCATGGGTTCGAAGGCTTCGCTCCAGGCGGCCACCAGCGCCTCCTGTTCAGGCGTCAGGCGGGAGATCCAACGGCGCAATCGTTTCTCCATCCGTTTTTGACGCTCATTGACCCGCTCTTCTGAAGAAACCTCGATATATTTTTCTGCAATCTCCCGGTTTTTTTCCGCTAAATTTTCATAGAGTTCCACGATCTGGGCCTCGTCGGCGGTCGCCAGAATGCGGGCTGCATCCGGACCCAATCGGTGGAGCAACGCATCCCAGGCTTGACTGATGGTAGAATAGTAATCCTGCATGCGGGCATGATCGATCGGCCGGTCCGGATCACGGAAATCGCTGCGCAGCCGATCGAAAAAGGCGGCATACCGGTCCAACTGGGTTCGGCAGTGCCACGCCAGCTGATCGGCCAGACGCCGGTCCATAAGGGTACGCTGCTCACGATCCAGAGAAATATAGTCGTTTGCATACCGGGGCACCAGCCGGTCCAGATTGGTGTAGATCAACTTGGGGCCGCAGGATAAAATCAACAGGCAAACACAGAAGAGAAACGGAAATTTTTTCATGCCCCCAACATAACCACCGACGCAGGTATTTCAAGGGTTCGCGGTGAGGGGCGAAGCGTGCGCCATTGACAAAAACGATTTCAGGAAGAACTATAAGCGTGATTCTGTAATGATGATGATCCTGAAATACGAGGGTCAAAACCCACGCAAAGGAGGTTTCCAATGAAGGTACACATCAACGAACGGTGTATGGGCGATCGAAACTGCTACAAACTGTGCCCCGAAGTCTTCGGGTATAGCGAGGATCAACTCCAGGCCTTTGTCAAAATGGATGAAATCCCGGATGAATACAAAGACAAGGTTCGGCAGGCGGCCGAGGAATGCGGGGCCGATGCCATCATCATTG
>JAABSQ010000017.1 GCA_011390315.1 Desulfobacteraceae bacterium | reverse complement strand
TCAAATAGTCGAGGTTTTGAAGCAGGTCCGGGCCCTTCTCTCCGGCCGCCTCCCGTGACAATCGTCGGAACGTCTCCATATTGGCGCCCACAATGCCGTTGATATCGGCATAGACAAATATCTCCTTTTCGGGATCCACTTTGGCGATAACGTTCTTAAAAGCGTTTTTGTCCTGAAGCCCCGTTTTTGCAGTCAGAGATGCCGTATAAGAACCGATGTCTCCTTCCGGTTCGGCCGTCATCAGCAGATATCCGTCCCGTTCCATAATGCCGCC
>JAABSQ010000016.1 GCA_011390315.1 Desulfobacteraceae bacterium | reverse complement strand
TCTTTTTCGTTGAAATCCATTTCGGAATGGCTGTTTTTCAGGTAGCGTTTAAGGGCTTCCGACGCCTTGGAGGCATCGGTGACCGGCAAAAGAATCAGTCCGGTGAATACCGGGTCTTCATCGCCTTCTCGGAATCGTATATTGTCCATGGCGAAAACCAGCTCCCGCCTCGTGTCGAATCCTTGCTTTCGAAGCGCCTCGACATCCAAAGGGTTGAACCCCCATTTGCGCCGAATCTCCGCAAGATCCTCCACCGGACGGCCGAAAACGGTTTCCGGGGTCACCGAAAAATGGTCATACACCGTATCCACAGAACTGATTTTCACTAAAAAATCGAGGGTCTCCGGCAGAAGGGACAGATAGGCCGCCGGTCCGGTTTCAGAATTTTCCTTGCCGCTGCAACTGCTGGTCGAATACCCCACCAGGATCAGCAACCCGATCAAACCTGACAGAAAAAGGTTCTTTTTCATGGATGTCTCCATTTTAAGTTTACAGGTATTTCCCTCAGACCAATATTTCAAACCGAGACAATGACATTTTTCGCATTATAGAGTTGAAGAACCCGACTTGCAATCGAAAAATCGGGCCCGCTCTTCGCCGCCGGTTTTCGCGAATGATCGGCATTCTGCGAAAGACTGTCCTTTTCCATTGACAGAAAGGGGCCCCTTATTCTATATTTTCTTGTTTAAAAGGGAGAGGAAGAGGTCGAAAGAGGGGGCGTTCCGCCTGTGCGGCAATGAAAAAGAAAGTTCATTCACGATTTGAGTTTTTCCTAGATTTTGCGTATATAGGATGAAAGGAAAAGGAGTAGTCCCTCATGAACGATGCTGACAGGAAGACCTCATCCGCTCCGGTAAACACCGAAGCCGAATGGGACCAATATATCAACGAACCCGCCCCGTCCCCGCCCGAAGAAAAGGAGCGCGGTCGGCCGGCCGGCGAACCTTCAACACCCTCCCGGCATCCGCCCTCGAACGGTTCCGGGAAGGCTGCATCCCCGAAAGACATTCCGGACGCGGAAATTATAGATTCGCCTTCAGAGGAAGTCATCGATCCTTTGTTTTTGAAATTGGAAGACATGCAGGCCCAGTTGCAGAAGTTAGCGGCCGATTTTCAAAGCAAACTCAAATACGACGAACACAAAAACAGACTGATCGACGATCTGCACCAGGAACTGCAAACCCATAAAGACGATATCGTCAAACGCTTTCTTCGGTCGATGATGATGGACCTGATCCAATTCATCGACAGCATTCGAAAACTGACCGATTTCTACGCCACCCAAGAGCCGGACCGGATCGATTCGAATAAACTGCTTCGACTTTTAAACAACATCCCCTCGGATCTGGAGGATATCTGCGGACGGCAGGGCGTCATGCCCTTTTTCTGCGACGGAGGCGCTTTTGATCCGAGCCGGCAACGGGTATTGAAACAGGTGGAGACCGACGATCCCTCCCTGGATAAAAGGGTGGCCGAGAGTCTTCGCCCCGGCTATGAATGGGATGATCAAATGATTCGTCCGGAAATGGTGGCGGTGTATACCTACAAAAAGCCGCCCGACCCCCCGGAGCCCTCCCGGGAAGAGGCGGTTTCCGGCGCCTCTCCGCCTGAAGAAAATGAACCGATTCAGCCGGAAGAGACGCATGAGCCGACGCTTTCAAGCGACCCTCCGAAAGAGCCGGAAGAAATGCCCTCCACCGCCCCTACGGACGAAACGCCCGCGGAAACCGAGGAAACGGCCCCGGCGACGGAAAACATCTCATTGCCGGAGCCGACGGCGCCCATGGAAACCGATCAAATTCAGGCGGAGACGCAACCGGCAGCTGAGGAGCCCGATCAAATCCAGGCAGAGACGCAACCGGCGCCTGAGGAGACGGATGAGACCTTGAAAACGGATACGGCGGATGATGAAGCCCCCGCGGAGACCGGCACCCCCATTGAGACGGATGCGAGGAAATTTGATGAGTAAGCAGAAAAAGCGAATTTTCGGAATCGACTTAGGAACCACCTATTCCTCCATCGCCTGCGTCGATGAATACGGAAAAACCATCGTCATCCCCAACGCGGAAAATGAGCGGGTCACCCCGTCGGTCGTCTTCTTCGACGGGGACAGCATCGTGGTGGGGGATATCGCCAAAGAAAGCTCCAAGCTCTATCCCGACGAGGTGGTCAGTTTCGTCAAACGGTCCATGGGGGAACAGAACTATATCTATGAATTCAACGGCAAACAGTACCGAGCCGAAGAAATATCCAGTTTCATCATCCGCAAAGTCGTTCAGGACGCCGAACAGCACCTGGGAATCAGCGGCACCAAGGACGTGGTCATCACCTGTCCCGCCTATTTCGGCATCAACGAGCGGGAGGCGACCCGGCGGGCCGGAGAAATCGCGGGCTACAATGTGCGGCAGATCATCAATGAACCCACCGCGGCCGCCATCACTTACGGGTCCATGGAGACCGACCGGGAACAGGTGGTGCTGGTCTACGATCTGGGGGGCGGCACCTTCGACATCACCATGATCGAAATCAAACCCCACGCCTCCATTGAAGTGATCTGCACCGGCGGGGATCATAATTTAGGCGGCAAAGACTGGGACGACCGCATCGTGGCCCACCTGGTGGAGGAGTTTCAGAAGTCCACCGGGTCCAAAGAGGATATTCTGGAAGATCCGGACACCTGTCAGGACCTTCAGCTTTCGGCGGAAAAGGCCAAAAAAGTATTGTCCCAGCGGGAGAAAACCCCTGTCCTCATCACCCACGGCGGAGAACGGGTCAAGGTCTCCCTGGAGCGGAAACGATTTGAAAACATCACCCAGGACCTGCTCGAACGGACCGTCTCCCTGACCCATGAAATGCTTCATGAAGCCCGCAAAAAGGGCCGCGACCGGTTTGACGACATCATCCTGGTGGGCGGCTCCACCCGCATGCCGATTGTGGCGGAACGAATCCGGCAGGAATTTTCAACGGAGCCGAAACTCTTCGACCCCGATGAGGCGGTGGCCAAAGGGGCCGCCATTTACGGCTGGAAGATTTTTCTTCAGGACGAGGTCAAAGACAAGGTCGCCAAAAAAACCGGCAGGAAGGTGGATGAACTGGACGATCTGGAGGACATCGACCTCAAGGATGTTCTGGATGAAGTCGAGGAGATAGTGGCCCAGGACACCGGCTATACGGTGTCGGATATTCAGCGTTCCCGCATCAAAATCCAGAATGTGACCAGCAAAAGCTTCGGCGTCATCGCCCATGATTCCAATGATCAGGAGATCGTCTACAACCTGATCCTGAAAAACAACGACGTGCCTATCAACATCAGCCGCGCCTTCGGCACGGCGGTGGCCAACCAGGAAGCCGCATCCATTCAGATCATGGAAAACGAAAGCGGCGAAACGGTCACCCGGCCCGAACACGCGGTGCTGATCGGAAATGCGGTGCTCAACCTGCCCTCCGATTTAAAAGAGAACACGGCCATTGAGATTACGTTTCGGCTGAACGAAGAGGGTCGACTCGAGATTACCGCCGAGGAGACCAGTGAAACCCGTCGTTCGGTGAATGTCACCATTGAAACCCGTTCCGTCATTCAGGGAGAAGAACTTGAAAAGGCCAAAACCAGGGCCCAGCATATTGTGGTTACCTGATTGCACGGTTCCGCAACCGTTGTTCTGTTTCTTTCCTGAACGTTTCAGCTGTCGCCCCCGCCCGTATCGTACAACCGAATGGATCCCGGCCCGTCAATTTTTCACCCTGCCCGTCCCGACCTCGGGTCCGCAGGGAATTCTATAAGAAGTCTCGGTATTAAGGACACCCATGGAGATCAAAAACTACTACTTGCTTTTAGAACTTTCCCTTGATCCGCCCGAAGAAGACCCGGATGTGATCGAAGACGCGATTAAAAAGAAACAGGCCCTGTGGAGCAAAAACCGTAATCACCCGACGAAGGCGACCCAGGCCCAGCAGCTGATCGGTTTAATCCCGGAAATTCGACAGGTGATGACCGATGATTCGCTTCGAAAGAGGGAAGCCAAGGAGGCCAAGGCCATCCTGCTCGACCAGGAAAAGGATGCCTATACCAAAATCGACCGGCACCTGGCGATTCTCCTCGGCAAGGGATCGGTCAACAAGAATGAAATCGCCGAATTGGCCCGAATCGATGGGATCGATGAGGAAAACCTTCAGCAGCGCCTCGCCAGACGGGAAAAACCCCTCAAAGTAAGCGGCCAGCTTGAAAACCTGTTCAACACCGGAAGGATATCCGATAAGCAGGTGAACAAACTGGCCAAATCGGTAGGGGTGGAGAAGGAAAAGATTCGGACCCTGGTCCAGAAGAAGGAAAAGACCAGGTTCCAGGAAATCGATTATTACCTCGGCCGATGTTCCCGGCGCGGGTATGTGACCACCGATGAAATCGGGGAATTGGCCCGGATATACAACTTAAAGGAAGACCAGGTGCTTCGCCGGGTGCGATGCCCCATTCGTAAGAAAGGGGACCCCAAAGCCGACAAACCCAAGCCCCTGGATAAAACCGTTGAAAAACTGATCGAAGACAAACTGACCATCGTCGGCAAATCCTCCCTCTACGATTTCCTGGATCTGTCCCCGGGAGCGGACCTGGAGAGCCTTCAGAATAAATCCAAAAAAAAGCAGGCCGAGGTTCGAAGAATCGGTCAAAAGGATGCCTTTACCACGGCCAGCGGTGCACTGGCCGGCCACTGCATCGCCATTTTCAAAACAGAGGAGAATCGGCGGGGGTATGACCTGGCCAGAACCCTCTCCCGTCTCGAGGAGCTGAACGGAGACATCGAAGTGGCGGGTATGGACGGTAAAATCCGGCCGGAGTTGTATACACTGCTGATTCGAACCGCCATCAAAATGGGAATGGATATCGGAGAAGCCCATGAATACATTCAGGGATACTGCCGTACCCGGAAAATAGCCCTCGCCAAGAAAAAAAAGAAGGTCCCCGCCGCCAATCGCGGCCCTCTGATGTGGGCCACAGCGGTGATCCTGGTGCTTCTGGTGGCGGTGGGGGTTTTTGTCTCCGCCAAAACCCTTCAGGAGAACCGCCTGAAGTCGGCCTACCTGGAAGCGCTTCAGGCGGCCGAGAGCCAGCCCGAATTGGAAGGCCGGGAAGTCATTCTCCAAAACTTTCTCAAATACCATGAGCCGAGCGAATATACCCAACGGGCCGAAAAAAAGATTCAGGACATTCGCGCCCGGATCGATGAACGGGATTATCAAAAAGTGATGGACCGCACAGCCGTGCCGCCCCCGAACGGCGACTACGCTCCGGTGATCGCCGCTTATGAAGGGTATCTTCAGGACCATCCCCGGGGAGTTCATGCCGCGGAAGCTCGGCAAAAAATCGCCGAAATCAAAAATCGAATCGAAGACCGGGAGTTCGAAGCACTGAAGTCCATCGATGAAACCGATTCCGAGGGCCGGATTCAGGCGTATAACGCCTATTTCGAAGCCCATCCCGAGGGCCGGCACACCGAAGAAGTCAACGCCATGGTTTCGGACCTTCTGGATCGCTACTATGCCGAGCTGAAACAGAATCTTGAGACCTGTGAATCCCGAGAAGATTGGGAAGCCTGCATTGAACTCAGCAACGAATTTATCGCCAAGTTCAGAAACACCGAACAGGCGGCCGACGCCGAGGGTCTGATCAAGAATTATGAGAATAAACAACTGATACGATCCGACCTGACGGAGATGAAGGAAAAAGCGGCCCGGATGGGCACCGATTATTACGGTGCACGGGCCTTGTATCTCGAATACATCGAGGGGAACCCGGAGCTGCCCTCTTATCTGAAGCGGCTGCTGGTAAAAGAAGTCAAAATTCTGGACCAGAAAATCGAAGCGCAGGAACGCGCCGAGCGGGAATGGGAAGAAGCCCTCGCCTTCAGCGGAGACCTGAACGCGCCGCTGATCGACCGGATTCGAAAACTGGAACGGTTCATCGACAAATATCCGAATGGACTGCACGTAGAAGAAGCCGGCACCGTCTTGGAACGTCTCAAAAAGGAAAAAGCCCTGGAAGACCAGCGTTTGGCGACGGAACGGGAAGAAAGAGAATGGCGGGAACTGATTACTTACGCTCAGAACGGCCAGGTCTCCTTATCCAATCGGATCACGCGCCTGGAAGGTTTTCTGCGACAAAACTCGAACGGAAGATATGTGTCCAGCGCCAGAACCCTACTCAGCCGGCTTCAGGAGCAACGTAGACTTGAAGAAGAACGCCTTCGAAGGGAACAGGCCGAACGGAGGCGGCGGCAGCAGGCCCGGGAACGGATCGGAGCCGCCATTCGTAACTCCGGCGGCCGGTATGTCGACAACGGAAACGGTACCGTCACCGATACCAAAACCGGAAAGATGTGGACCATGCTGGATGCCGCGTTTGAATCCAACCGGTGCCTGAAATACCAGTCCGCGGTCCAGTATGTGGAGAGTCTGCGCACCGGAGGATACCAGGATTGGCGGTTGCCCACCGTGGCCGAACTTCAGACCATTCTGAAGACATCGCCGTTTTTTCCCACCACCAGTTCGACCTGGTTCTGGACCACCGAGACCTTCTGGCACGGATGGAACAAAAAGGCGGTGATCGTCACCTCGAAACCGGAAACCCGCCTGGAAAAGGAGACTGTGGAGGTGGAGCAATGCGGTTCCGCACTGGCCGTCCGGCGTTGACCCCTATTTGCCGGGCTGGAAAACATCCACCGAATGAAAGCCGATCCGCCCTCTGATATGAAGTAGGTGATTTTGAACAGGCTAAAAGTTCACATTGCGGTTCAGTTGATATTCCTGCTGGGAATATCGATGTTTCTGGTCAATGTGGTACTGATCATGCTGGTTCAAAAATCCCTGCTCAAATCCGAAACCGCCCGGGGAGCGCTTTTTTTATCTTCCCTGGAATATCGCCTCTCCGGTGAAACAGAGGAAGATCGGCTTTTTGAAAGTGAGATTTTTAGAACAAAGACCGCCTCTTTTGCGTCCGATTGGGGGATTTCGGCTCTTTTGGTCGTGAATGAAGATCGGGAAACCCTTTTTTTGGATGCCGCCGGCGGAGTTCCGGAACAAGAAATGATCTGGGTCACCCGAAACGCCGTTGGCGCCGGGCGGCAAATCCAACACCATTACGGAAGCACCTGGGGCATTTTCTGGACCAAGCCGGAGCACCTCATTCTGGCCGCCCCCCGGCGCGTGGAAGGCCGGATTCGCGGAGGAATGTGCATCGTCCTTCCGCTTGGGGGCATTTACGAGCAGCTGCGCTATTTCCAACAGATTCTGACCGTTTATATTCTGATCAACACCCTCATTTTCACCCTGATCGGATTGTATCGGCTGTCCAAGACGACGGTCAGACCGCTTCACAATTTGCTGGAGAGAGCCGAGGGCTATCAGGGAGACGGGGATATCTTCTTTCTGGATGAGAAGCGGGAAAATGAGTTCAGCCAGCTCTCCCGGGCCCTGAATCGAATGTTGTACCGAATATCCATCGGAAAGGAAGAACTCAGGGCCACGGTTCGGTCCCTTGAAAAAGCGAACCGGGAGCTTAAAAAGGCCCAAAACGACATCATCAATGCGGAAAAACTGGCCTCCGTGGGAAGGCTCTCCGCCGGCATCGCCCATGAAATCGGCAATCCGGTGGCCATCATCACCGGTTACCTGGATCTTCTTAAACGGGAGGATATCCCCGAGGCGGACAAACAGGAGTTTATTCACCGGACCGAAGCCGAAATCAATCGGATCAGCCGAATCATCAAACAGCTTCTCGATTTCGCCAGACCCTCGGACGGAGATCTCCAACCGGTGTCCGTCCACCAAGTCCTTCAGGAAATTCTGGAGGTATTCAAGTACCAGCCGTTTCTTTCCAAAACGGCATTGAAGCTGGGCCTGAACGCCGCATCGGATACGGTTCGGGCCGATCCCGGCCAGTTGCAGCAGGTTTTTCTGAATCTGATCATCAACGCCGCGGATGCCATCAATTCCATACCGGGAAAGGCGGACGGCGAATTATGCATCGAGACCGAAAACGGTTCTGCCCAGACCGACGCCGAGGGAAATCCGCTGCTGAAGGTTCAATTCGTCGACAACGGCCCGGGCATCTCAAGCGAACACATGGTGACCATTTTCGATCCATTCTTTACGACCAAGGAACCCGGCCGGGGAACCGGCCTGGGATTATCGGTCTGCTTCACGATTATCGAGGCGATCGGCGGAAAGATCAAAGCCGTCAGTGAAGAAGGCAAAGGCACCGCCATGATCCTTCATCTACCTTTACACACCGGAGATGTTCATGCACCTCAAACCTGATAAATCGCTGCTCATCATCGATGATGAAGAAAACATGCGCCACATGTTGACCACCCTGCTGACCCGGTTCGGGTATACGGTGGATACCGCTTCCGACGGCTATCAGGCGCTTCAGAAGGTCAGCAGTTCTCAATATGATTTTGTCCTGTGCGACCTGAAGATGCCGAATATGGGCGGAATGGAATTCCTCAAAACCGCCCGGGATCATCTGGCCGCCACCACGGTGATCATGATGTCGGCTTACGGCACCATCGACTCGGCCATTGAGGCCATGAAACAGGGGGCCTATGATTATATATCCAAGCCCTTCAAAACCGACGAGGTCTATCTCGCACTCAAAAAGGCCGAAGAGAGGGAAAGCCTCAAACGGGAAAATTTCTGGCTGAAAGAACAGATTCGAAGCATTCAGGAGAGCTATACCTTCGCCAATATGGTCGGGAAAAGCAAGCCCATGCAGGCGGTCTTTAAAATGTCCGCCAAAGCGGCCCAATACGACACCACCGTGCTTATTTTAGGGGAGAGCGGAACCGGAAAGGAACTGATTGCAAAAGGAATCCACTATGAAGGCAGTCGGGCCCAAAAACCGTTCATACCGATCAATTGCGGCGGAATACCGGAAAGTCTCCTGGAAAGCGAATTTTTCGGCCATAAAAAGGGCTCTTTTACCGGAGCGGACCGAAACAAAAAGGGGTTGTTTGAAGAGGCAGACGGCGGAACCATTTTTCTGGATGAAATCGGCGAACTTCCCCTAAATCTGCAGGTGAAGTTCCTTCGGGTATTGCAGGAGAGCGAAATTCGCCCCATCGGAGATTCCAGCACCAAGACGGTGGATGTCCGGATGATTGCGGCCACCGCCAAAAACCTTGAAGAAGAAGCCAAAGAGGGGGCCTTTCGACAGGATCTTTTTTACCGGCTGAATGTCTTCCCCATCACCCTGCCGCCCCTGCGGGAGCGAACCGAAGACATTCCCCTGCTCAGCCGACATTTCCTGAACCGGTACAATAAAACCCTGGGCAAAGAAATTGAAGGCATCTCTTCGGAGGCCATGTCGATCATGCTTCGCCACCCGTGGCCGGGAAATGTGCGGGAACTGGAGAACGTCATTGAAAGGGCGGTGATTTTATCCGATGAAAAAATCATCCCCGCTGAAAACGTACCCATTACGCCCCAGGCGGCCGCCGGATGCCCCACCCTCTCGAATGAGTTGATGGAAGGTTTTTCTGTCAAAGAGGCCCAGAAGCGCCTGGAAAAACAGCTGATCATCAAAGCCTTGACCGCCACCCGGGGCAACCGCACCAAAGCGACCCAGTTGCTGGAGATCAGTCATCCCTCCCTGTTGAGCAAAATCAAGGCTTACAACATCTCCCTCTAGAACTCGAATGCTCACGGAGTTGACTCTTCCGCGAACCTGAATCGCGGACTCCCTTCCAGAATACCGAGATTCTCCCCGCCCAATTTCCCGCCTAATCCCCATCTAATCCCATAGACCACCGAAGCAGCAGGCTTCCCCAGGTAAAACCGGCGCCGAATGCCGACAGGATGATTCGGTCCCCCGCCTGAAGCCGCCGGTCCTGGTAGGCCTCCGACAACGCGAGAGGAATGGTGGCGGCCGTGGTATTGCCGTAATTTTCGATATTTTCGATCACCTGATCCGGACGCAAATGAAGTTTTTTTGACACCGACTCGATAATACGATGATTGGCTTGATGGGGAATCAGAAACCGAATGTCTTCGGCGGTCAGACCGTTCCGTTGAATCACTTTTTCTGAAATATCGGCCATGCCTTTGACGGCATGCTTGAAAACGGTTCTGCCGTCCTGAAAAACGAAATGCATTCGATTCTGTACCGTCTCGAGTGAGGCCGGATGCAGGCTTCCTCCGCCGGCCATATACAAATGGTCGACTCCTTTGCCGTCCAGGTGAAGATCAAAATCGAGGATACCGAAATCCCGGTCTTCGGATGGCTCCAGCAGAACCGCTCCGGCGGCGTCTCCGAAAATGACACAGGTATTACGATCCTGATAGTCGATAATGCTGCTCATCTTGTCCGCGCCGATCACCAATACCTTCTGATATTTCCCGGTCTCGACGAATTGGGCTCCGGTCGCCAGAGCGTAAAGAAACCCGGTGCAACCGCCGTTCAGATCAAATCCCCAGCAATGGGTTGCGTTCAATTCCCGCTGAACGAATGAGGCCGCGCTCGGAATCGGCATGTCCGGGGTCACGGTCGCCAAGATAATCAGATCGATTTCATCAGCGGAAACCCTCTTCTGATCTAATATATGCTGAGCAGCCTGAACGGCCATGTAGGAAGTCCCCTTATCCACATCGAGAACTCGTCTTTCCTTAATCCCGGTCCGGGTGGTGATCCATTCGTCATTGGTATCCACCATCTGTTCCAATTCCACATTGGTCAACCGTTTTTCAGGAACATAATGTCCCACCCCCGTTATTGTTGCACGCATTCAAACGCCTCCTGGAATGATATATTGCTCATTTTCTGCTGTCAATGGCTTGACATATACCTGATTAGATTATAGTTGTCCAATCATATCAGATCGAAAACAGGAATCCCTTACATCTTTAACTCGGATCTTCTATTAAAAAAATGAAGTGCTTAGATGCCATCGAAGAAAATGTAAAAGCCATCCTGACCCGCGTGTTCGCCATTTATGTGGAGGATCGGTTGGATGACTCGGAATACATTCGCAATGTCAAAGCGGTGATTGAGGCCACCCGGGATTTCGTGGAAGAAAATCCTGAAATTACCGATACCCCGCAGATTCTGGATAAGGTGTTGTATTCATATGCAAAAAAGATATGGCTTCAAAATTTGAAAGAAGCCACTAAAAAAGAGATGTCATCGGACAGCGAGGAGGTGGTGTCCGAAAACGAGGGATATCACGAATATTACTTCGATTATATTTACCACCACGGCATCTACCCGCGGTAATCGAAAAGCTTTTTCTCCTTCTTCGGCACAGGGGATAGTTTCCCGGCCCGGCAAGAACTCGCTTTCGCTCCAACAGCCTCCCGGCCCTGGAAAATAGCCCGGTGTGGCCTGTCTGTCGAAAATAAAAAAAGCCCGCCGAGCAGAAACCTGCCTGGCGGGCTTTTTTTGAAGAAATTCGGCGGCGACCTACTCTCCCACACAGTCTCCCGTGCAGTACCATCGGCGCTAAAGAGCTTAACTTCCGTGTTCGGAAAGGGAACGGGTGTTGCCTCTTTGCCATCGCCACCGAAAAACGGTGTCTATATAAGCACTTAAAAGCGTTTCCATACTTGTGTAAGCTAATTTGTGGCTAAGCCTCACGACCGATTAGTACCGGTAAGCTCAACATGTCGCCATGCGTACACACCCGGCCTATCAACCTCGTCGTCTTCGAGGGGTCTTCAGTCTGCATGTTGCCATGCGGATGGGATATCTGATCTTGAGGTCGGCTTCCCGCTTAGATGCTTTCAGCGGTTATCCTATCCGTACTTAGCTACCCAGCAATGCCGCTGGCGCGACAACTGGAACACCATTGGTTCGTCCATTCCGGTCCTCTC
>JAABSQ010000033.1 GCA_011390315.1 Desulfobacteraceae bacterium | reverse complement strand
CCAGATCGATGGCCAGGTCATTGGAAAACAATCCGAGCAGGCCGTGGCGCAGGCTGAAAGGAAATGTCCGTTTGCCGTTGGAATCGGGACGGCCCTCGCTTTTTTTTTCCGGGGTCGGGGTCGGGGTCGGGTCGGCCGGCGGGGGCGCTTTCAGGGCCGCCAGCCGGGTGTGGCATTCGAAACAGACCTGGTGGCCGTTGAACCGGTAGAGGTTTTCAAGCTTTCCGATGCGACGGTCGCAGTTGTCGCAGGTCATCCCGCGGCACGGAGTCTGGGCTTGGGCCGGGGGCGGATTCAGAGGCGCGGTCTTGAGTTTCAGAAGAAACCGGTGCCTGCATCGGCCGCACCGGGCGTAAATGCCCCGGGCCGGAATTTTGGCGGCATCCACAGGGAAGCGGGTTCGGCATTTGGGGCATCGAATATGGTGCATGAAGGCCGGTCGCTTTCGGCAGTTGGGTTCGGAGCAGCGGCACAAGGGATCGCCTGTTCGTGGCTGAAGACTATTCAGGAAAGCGAACGGAAGTTCAATAGGAGAAAGGCGAATAATAGGGGGCGTATTCTCCTACTTTTGCCTCATTTTTCATCAGCCGCCGAGGGGTGGGAAGAGAAGAGACTCAGGAAGAAACCGGGGCGGGGTTCGGCGGCCGCGGATGGACTGTTGATGGATGATCAGGAAGATTGAATTCGAAAATGGAGGCGCAGGAGGACCCTGTATCCGGTCTCGGCCTGAACCGGAATATCGGTGCGGTCGCCCTCCCGTATCCCGCCGGGCAGGGTGAGCCGAACCCGGTGGTCTCGGGAAAGAAAGCCGCTTCCGCCGCAACGGCGGCAGGACAGCAGCCGGTCCGATGCCGATGCGCCCCGGCAGGCCGGACAGACCTTGGTGAAGGGCAGTTCCAGGGTGGTGGAAAACCCGTGCCGGGCCTCCTCGGCGGAAAGGATCACCTCCAGGTCCAGATTCGGATTCGGGGGATTTTCCCGGGGGCGGCTGCGGCCGGCACGGCGGCCGAACCGGAAATCGAAAAAAGGGTCCCGGTCGAAGAAAGATCCGCCGAAGGGAAAACGGCCTGAAAAAAGATCCTCCGGCGGTGATTCCGAAGCGGGTGCGGGTCGGGACCGGGGATTGTTTTCGGGCCCGGGCCGGTCTTCTTTTTGGTGAAGCCGGCGGTTGTATTCGGACCGTTTCTTCGGGTCCGACAGCACCTCATAGGCTTCGGTGATGTCCTGAAAAAAGGAGGTCCCCTCCTGACCGGTCTTATCCGGGTGGTATTGTTTGGCCTTTTCGCGAAAGGCCTGGCGAACACCGTCCGCATTCGCCTGAGGGGAAATGCCGAGTATGATGTAGTAGTTCTTCATAGGCAGTCGAATGCGCAACCCTGAAGAAGCCCGAAGGGAGAAGCCGAAGACCGCAAGGAGGCAACCTGAAAACGGTCTTCGGCTTCAAAGCCGATGGATCGGCTTGTCCCGTTCGGGCGGACCGGTTTTTTATCCGGGCTGCACCGAAATCTTTCGCGGTTTGGCTTTTTCCACCTTGGGCAGTGAGAGCCGAAGTACGCCGTCGTTGAGTTTGGCGTCGATCTTACCCTGGTCGATGACCTCCGAGAGGGTGAACTGACGGAAGTATTTGCCGGTTTCATATTCCCGCAGCACATCCGCTTCGTCGGCGGATTCGGACGCCGCCACATCACCGACGAGGGTGAGGGTGTTTTCCCGCAGGTCGATGTCGAGATGATCGGGGCTGACCCCGGGCATATCGGCGATCAGGGTGATGTCGCGTTCGGTTTCAAAGATGTCCACCGCCGGCATAAAGGTTCTTCCGGGTGTGGTCTGTTCCACGGACGGGGTGGATTCCTGTTTTTCTTTTACCTGAATGTCTGCCATCTTTCTATCCCTCCCTTCAATAAAATGCGGTTTATTTGACCTTGATCTGTCTCGGTTTGGCCGCTTCCGCCTTGGGCAGAACCACGGTCAGGATGCCGTTGGCCATCTTGGCCTCCACCTTTTCGCCGTCCACATGGTCGGGAAGTTCGATCATTCGGCTGAACTTGCCGGATTCCCGCTCCCGGCGATGATACTTGGCGTCTTTGGCTTCCTCGGAGATCTTCCGTTCCCCGGAGACGGCCAGGCTGTTGCCGGTGATGGAGATGTCGAGATCTTCCGCGCTGAGCCCGGGAAGCTCGGCCCGAACCCGATAGTAATCCTTGTCTTCGGTGACGTTGATCAGGGGGAATACCCCGGCCGACCGCTGAAACGGGGTCTCTCCGGACAGGGTGCGCGACAGGGTGTTCATCCGGTTGCGCAGCAGTTCGAGTTCATCAAACGGGCTTCGCCATCCCCAATTGGGAGTGTTGAACATTCTTCTCACGATCATTTTTTTCCTCCTTGGTTGGTGGTGCGGTGCGATGCAAAAATATTACGCTTTAACCATCCGTATTTATACTGTTATATGCTTCTTTTTGTGGAAAAATATAAACACGGTTTCAGGTCGGTCAAGGGGGTATATTTAATTTTTATTCGGGGGATGGCACAAAATTTGTATGAAAATCCGGGGGGAGGGGTCTTGACACCTGAACAGGATGTAATAGCCGGGGTGAAGGGCCGCTTATCGCGGTCGTGGTCACCGTTTCGGCGGCCTGCACTTATTCAGGGCCGGCCGAAACGATGATTGTCCTTACCGGTATTCCAGTCCCGGATACAGCAGTTGGATGGCCAGAAGATGGACCGGGCCGAAAATATAATCGAAGGCGTTCCAGGCCAGAATCAGCCCGATCAGGCCGAAGGCGGGGTTGTGCATGAAGTCCATGTACTTGACCGTGGCCCGCTCGGTCAGAAATAGCGGCACGATGCCGCTGCCGTCCAAAGGCGGAAAGGGAAGCAGGTTGAACAGGAACAGCAGGATGTTGAGGGTGAAAAAGATGCTGACCAGGGCGGCCGCCGCCGAAAAGAGTCCGCCCGGGGCCGCGGCGGTGACCTGGGAGAGGGTGATGGTGTTGGGGGGATAAAAAACCCCGCCGGTCATGCCCAGGCGGATCAACAGTCCGGCCGCGACCGCCAGCAGCAGGTTGGAAGAAGGGCCGGCCAAAGCCATGAAGGCGGATCGCTTGGGGAACCGCTGGGCCCAGGAGGGGTCATACGGGGTGCTGGCCCACCCGATCATCCACCCGCCCATCAGAAACGAAATCAACGGCACCGCCACCGTGCCGAAGGGCTCCCGCCGAATATGCGGCGCCGGATTCAGGGTGACCTGCCCGCCTTCATAGGCGGTCGGATCACCCAGTTTATACGCGAGCAGCGCATGGGCCGCCTCATGAAACACCGTGGAAAACAAAAAGGCCAGGTACCAGAGAAAACCGTCGGCTAAATTCGGCATAACTCAGTGCGCCTCCGCCCAGTTCTCCCCATTGTCCACATTCACCTTGAGCGGAACCCGCAGGTCGGGCCATACATTTTCCATGATTTCCCGGACCAGCTCGGTGACCTCGTCCAGCTCTTCGGGGGGGACCTCGAAGACCAGCTCGTCATGGACGGTGAGGAGCATGGCCGATTTCAGCTTCCGCTCCTTGAGGGCCCGGTCCACTTGAATCATGGCCAGCTTGATGAGATCGGCGGCGGTGCCCTGAATGGGGGTGTTGACCGCGGTCCGCTCGGCGAATGCCCGAACGTTCCGGTTGGAACTGTTGATGTCGGGCAGAAGCCGAATGCGCCCGAGAAGGGTGTTGGTTTGCCGGGTTTTACGGGCGGTCTCGATGGTCTCCTCGATAAACCGCTTCACCCCTTTGTACCGGGCGAAATAATTGTCGATATAGGTGGCGGCCATTTTTCGGCTGATCCCGAGTTCTTTGGAGAGGCTGAAGGCGCCCATCCCGTACATGATCCCGAAGTTGATGGTTTTGGCCTGCCGCCGCAGGTCCGGGGTGACCATCTGCGGAAAGACCTGGAAGATTTCGGCGGCGGTGCGGGCATGGATGTCTTCCTCCTCCTGAAAGGCCTGAAGCAGGATCTGGTCGTCGGAATAGTGGGCCAGAAGCCGCAGTTCGATCTGGGAATAATCGGCGGCCAGCAGGGTCCAGCCCGGGCGGGGCACGAAGGCCCGGCGAATCTCTACCCCTTCTTCGGTGCGGATGGGGATGTTCTGAAGGTTGGGCTCGGAGCTGCTGAGCCGTCCGGTGGCGGTGACGGTCTGGTTGTAGGAGGTATGGATGCGGCCGGTGTCGGGATGAATCAGATCGATCAGGGCGTCGGCATAGGTCGATTTGAGTTTGCACAGGGTGCGGTGGCGCAGAATCAGGGCGGGCATTTCATGGCGTTCGGCCAGGGTGGTCAGGACCTCCACATCGGTGGAGTAGCCGGTCCGCTTTTTGGTCTTTTTTTGCACCGGAAGCTTCAGCTTTTCAAACAGAATGATCCCGAGCTGCTGGGGGGAGTTGATGTTGAAGGGCTCCCCGGCGATGGTATGGATGTCGGTCTCCAGGGACTGAATCTGATGGTCGAACCCCTTGGAGAGTTCGTACAGCCGGTCCCGGTCGACCCGAATGCCGCGCATTTCCATGTCTTTGAGGACCGGAATCAGGGGCGCCTCCACCGTCTCCATCAGCGGGGTGAGGCCGAGATCCTCCAGTTTAGGCTGAAGCTTGTGAAAGGCCAGGAGGGTGATGTCGGCATCCTCGCAGGCGTATGGCATGGCCTTGTCCAGAACCACCTGGTCGAAGGGGACCATCGATTTGCCCTTGCCGGCCACCTCCTGGTAGGTGGTGGTCTTGTGATTCAGAAAATCCATGGCGATGGAATCCAGACCGTGGGCCCGCTTGGAGGGGTTGAGCAGATAGGAGGCGACCATGGTGTCGAAGACCACCCCGTCGAGATGCACCCCGTGGCGCTCCAGGATGATCCAGTCGTATTTGATGTTCTGGCCCACCTTCTTACGGGCCGGGTCCTCCAGAACCGGTTGAAGCTTTTTCAAGACCCCGGTGGGGGAGAGCTGTTTCGGCGCATCGGGGTAGCAGTGGCCGCAGGGGACGTAAAAGGCTTCGTCCGCCTGGACGGCGAAGGAGAGGCCCACCAGGTCGGCCTGCATCGGGTTTCGGGAGGTGGTTTCGGTGTCCAGGGCGAAGATCTCGGCGTTTTTGAGCTGATCGATCAGCCGGTCCAGGGCGTCCTCGTCCAGGATCATGGTGTAGCGCTTTTCCCGGGTATCCGCCGCTGCTGAAAAGGTGTCCTGAAGCTGTCGGAATTCGAGCTCCCCGAAGAGCCTGCACAGGACTTCCCGGTTCGGGGGTTCCACCTGAAACGCTTCCGGATCGAACCGGACCGGGGCGTCCTTTCGAATGGTCACCAGGTTCCGGCTCAGAAAGGCGTCCTCTTTGTGGGCGATCAGGTTTTCCTTCTGTTTTTTCTTGGTGATCGTCTCCACCTGTTCATAGACCGCCTCCATATCCCCGAATTCCTTGACCAGGGTGAGGGCGGTCTTGGGGCCGATCCCCGGCACCCCGGGGATATTGTCGGAGGTGTCGCCGGAAAACCCCATCACATCCACCAGCCGGTCCGGCTCCACCCCGAATTCTTTTCGCAGGGCCGCCAGGTCTACGGTTTTGTCCTTCATCGGGTCCCACAGGGAAGTGGTTTCGGTGACCAGTTGAAGCAGGTCCTTGTCGCCGGAGACCATCACCACCTCGAATCCTTCGGCCTCGGCCCGGGCCGCCAGGGCGCCGATGAGGTCGTCGGCCTCGTAGCCCTGAACCTCCCTCACCGGAATGTTGAATCCCTCCGTCACCTTCTTTATATACGGAATCTGAACCGCCAGGTCTTCCCGCATGGGGGGGCGGTTGGCCTTGTATTCGTCAAAGATTTCATGGCGGAAAGTCGGCCCCTTCATGTCGAAGAGCATGACCATATACTCGGGGCGCCGATCCTCGATCAGCTTGATCAGGATGCGGGTGAACCCGAAGACTGCGTTGGTGGGCAGCCCCCGGGAATTGGACAGGTTTCGAATGGCATGATAGGCCCGGTGCACATAGGCGGTGCCGTCGATGAGATAGAGTGTTTTTTTGTCCGTCATGGAAAAGGTTCCGTTCTATAATGAGTATTTTAAAAGCGAGGCGAGGCGAGGTGCATGCGCGCCGGTTTTTATTATCGTTTCAGGATCAGATACACCCCTAAACCCAGAACCGCGGCCCCGATGATTCGGCGAAGATCGATGGCGGCCCCGCGCAGGCCGAACATCCCGAAATGGTCGAGAATCATGCCCATGATGAGCTGGGCCGAGATGATCAGGGCCATGGTGGCGGTGGCGCCGATGCGCGGCACCACGAATGTGGTGACGGCCACGAAGAAGGCCCCCAGAAATCCCCCGGTCAGCTGCCACCATTGCGTATTCTGAAGGCCGCGGTAATCGCCGGGGCTGAGGGCGTAAGCCACAACCACAAGTGCCAGGGTCCCCACCAGGAAGGATACGGATGCGCTTTCGATGACGCCGATATGCCGGGCCAGCCGTGCGTTGACGGAGGGTTGAATGGCGGCGGCGGCCCCTCCCAGAAATGTGATCAGAGCGAGCATGGGTTTCGACATGAAGGTTGATTGACAGCTCCTTTATCCCGACTTAATTTTGAATTTAATTTCAATGGGTACGGACCGATTGTACCATTTGTGGTCCCAAACGACAAGCCAAAGGATGAACCAGAAGAAAGGATGCATACCATGAGTCAAGGCAGGGTATTGACCACGCGGGAGGAGATTCAGGCGCTGCTTGAAAACGTCAAAACCGTGGCGGTGCTCGGATTGAGTCCCAAAGAAGATCGGGATTCCCACCGGGTGGCACGGTATCTTCAAACCAAGGGATATAAAATCATTCCGGTGAGGCCCGGACAAAAAGAGATTCTCGGCGAACCGGTCTACAAATCCCTCGACGATCTGGAAGATCCGGTGGATCTTGTGGATGTATTCCGCCGCTCCGAGCAGGTGCCCGAGCATCTGGCCGAGTTCCTTCGGGTGAAGCCCAGGGCGGTATGGCTTCAGCTCGGCATCCGCAGCGAAGCCGTCGCCAAAGCCCTGACCGAAGCCGGCATCGACGTGGTCATGGACCGGTGTATGAAGGTGGATCATGCCAACTACATCGGCGCCTGATCGATCCGCCTACCGCCGGCGGCATCGCCGCAAAGGAATGACCCGGTGCCACTGCTGCGGCGGGATGTTCCCGTTCTGCTGGGGGTGCCGTTGCGGGTTTCGAATGTGTCAGGCGTGCATGGATGAGAACTTCTGGGGCGTCTCCTGCAACGGAATCACCTGGGTCTGCCCCGACTGCGGGGAGAGCAACGGGTTTGGAAACCAGTGATCGTTTTTTTTCGTTCCGTATTTCGTTTGACAAGATCAAAAGAGGGCTTAGATTCTGAATAACGAAACAAAACAACACGGTGCTTTTCGGAATAGACCCTTGATATTCGTAAGATTATTTTTTCTTAGATCGAATATCGGGGTCGACCGGAAGCCCATACATACGGAAGGAAAAATAACATGGCTTTTGAAACACGAGAACAGGTCCTGGAGAAGGTCATCGCCAAGGAAAAACCCGACTGCCCCCATTGCGGCGAAACCATGAGCCTGTGGGAAGTGCCCTTGATGACCATGGACGACGGTCTCGGCTGGGGCACACCTTATCTATATGTCTGTTTCAACGACGAATGCACCCTGTACGAATCGGGGTGGAAGAACATCGAAGAAAACTACGGCCGGCGGGCGTCGTATCGATGCATGTGCTACCCGGAATCGGGCGCCTACGAGTGCATGCCGGTATGGGGTCCCCAGGGCGGCCAGGGCCAGATTATCGATGACGAGGTAATACGGAAGCAAAAACTTCAGGATGAAAAAACCGAAAAAGGTCTGGCTGTTCTGGCGGAATGCCTGGTATCCGAAGACAAGGTGACGGTGCAGCGGATTCTGCTGGATCCTGCCGAACCCCCCAGGGTTCGATTGAAGGCCGCCGAAGTGATGGGCGATGTCGGAGACACGGTTTCCATTGACGCGCTCAAGGAAAACAAGTATGGAAACGACATCCTGCGCAAGGGGGTCGAAGAGGCGATCAACAAGATCCATGAACGGCATTACACCCGGGAATGCCCTTTCTGCGCGGAAATCGTCAAGAAACGGGCCAATGTCTGCAAGCACTGCGGCAAAGAGGTCGCGGGTGAGTAGATAATTCTTTCAAAACGAAATCGGTTTATTGAACCGGTGTAAGTGGAGTGACGGCGAACGGGGCCGTGACTCCACTTTTGTTTTTTGCGTCCGCAATACCACCCGCCCCGGCGGAACGGATTTTTTAAAAATGCTGATCTATTTCAAGCTGCTGATGACCGCGATCCTGTGGGGAGGGACCTTTGTGGCCGGCCGAATGATCGCAGGCCATGTGGACCCCGCTTCCGCCGCTTTTCTTCGGTTTTTCATCGCTTCCGCCTGCCTGTTGCTGCTGACCTGGCGGGTCGAAGGGCGGCTGCCGGCCCTGAAACGCCGCCAGATCCTGCCGGTCATTCTGCTGGGCCTGACCGGGGTTTTCGCCTACAACATCTTCTTTTTCAAATCCCTCAAACTCATCACCGCCGGCCGGGCCTCTCTGATCATCGCCACCAACCCGATCTTTATCACGCTTCTGTCCGCCTATTTTTTCAAGGAGCGGCTCAACCTGGTCCGGGTGATCGGCATCCTGCTCTCGGTGACCGGGGCCATAGTGGTCATTTCCCGGGGGCGCCTGGGGGAGATTCTCGGGGAAGGGCTCGGCCTGGGCGAAATCTACATCCTGGTCTGCGTGGTGAGCTGGGTGACCTTTTCCCTGATCGGCAAGACGGTGCTTTCGGGTCTGTCGCCCCTGGTGTCCATCGCCTACTCCTCGGTGGTGGGAACCGTCGCCCTCTTCTTTCCGGCCTATCTGGAGGGGCTGGCGGTTCACTTGAGCGATTATTCGGCCCTCGATTGGCTCAACATCCTTTATCTCGGCCTCTTCGGCACGGTGGTCGGCTTTATCTGGTATTACGAGGGGATTCGGGCCATCGGCCCCGGCAAGGCCAGCCTTTTTATCAATTTCGTTCCGGTCAGCGCCATCATCCTGGCCTTTTTCATTCTTCAGGAGCCGGTGACCTTTTCCTTGCTGGTGGGGGCGGTAATGGTCAGCACCGGCGTCTATCTCACCAATTCCCACCTGCGCCGCAAACCGGCGCCGGCGGTGCCGGGGTGATCTTCTCCGAAAAGGGGCTTGCATTTTCATCGAAGGTGTGGCTATCTGATTCGCACATATGAATGGGTGTGCCGGCGCCCCCGCCCGCGGGGGAGAATAGGGAATACGGTGAGAATCCGTAACGTTGGACCGGCGCTGTAAGCGGGGACCGAGGCCGCCGAATGCCACTGCTTCCATATGGAAAGCGGGAAGGCGCGGCCGAAGGCTGATCCGCAAGTCAGAAGACCTGCCGCACACCTTTTTCGGGAATTGTGTCCACATGACCGTGTTACGGGGTAACCCCCTGTAACGCGGTTTTTTTTTGGCAAAACCGAAATGACTTATTCTATGGCAATCCTGTGGAATCGGAGAAAAACAGGGATACCGCTGCGGCGGTCTTTTTGCGCCATGGAACGGTCCATTTCCCTCTTTGAAAAGGACATCAAAGGCGAAAAGGTGTCCATCCCGAATGGATACTCAGCCGTTATCGGAAAGGAAAAACGAATGCATCTTCTGGAAAAACGGATCGATCAGATTCAGGCCCCGGATAAAAAGACCTATGAAGCGGCCAGGGAGCGGCTTCGGAACCAGGCCCGGCCCGCCGGTTCTTTGGGGGCGCTGGAAGAGGTGGGGGCCCGCCTGGCGGGGATTTTCAGGACCCTGGACGTACACCTCCATGAAAAGGTGGTGGTGACCTGCGCCGGAGACCACGGCATCTGCGCCGAGGGGGTGAGCCTCTTTCCCTCGGAGGTAACGCCTCAGATGGTCTACAACTTCGTCGACGGCGGAGCCTCCATCAACGTGCTGGCCCGCCATGCCGGGGCCCGGGTCCGGGTGGCCGACATCGGGGTGAACTGGGATTTCGAACCGGATCTTCCCATCTTCCACAAGAAAGTGCGAAAGGGAACCGGCAATTTTGCGGTGGAACCGGCCATGACCCGGGAAGAGGCCCGGCAAAGCATCGAGGCCGGCATCGAGATCGTGGAAGCGCTCCTGGAGGACGGCCCGGTTCACATTCTGGGGACCGGGGACATGGGCATCGGCAACACCTCCCCCTCCACCGCCATCATTGCGGTCTATTCGGGATTGCCGATTCCGCAGTTGACCGGTCGGGGCGCCGGGGTGGACGACGAGGGGCTGCGGCGCAAGATCGTGGCGGTCGAAAAAGGGCTGAAACGCCACCGGCCCGATCCCAAAGACCCGCTGGGGGTGTTGTCCAAAGTCGGCGGGCTGGAAATCGGGGCCCTGGCCGGACTGGTGATCGGGGCCGCGGCCTATGGTCTGCCGGTGGTCTGCGACGGCTTCATCGCCACGGCCGGGGCCATGCTCGCCTGCGAACTCGCCCCCCAGGCCAAAAGCTATCTCTTCGCCAGCCACAACTCGGTGGAGGTGGGCCACGGCTTTATGCTTAAATACCTGGGGCTTCGGCCCCTTCTCGACCTCGAATTCCGCCTCGGAGAAGGGACCGGGGCGGCCCTGGCCATGGAACTGATCGACGCCGCCACCCGCATCCTGGCCGACATCAAAACCTTTGAAGAGGTGGCGATTCAAGACGCCCAATCGGGGCGATAAAAAAAATATCCGGGAAGATTCTTCAACCTGAAGGATCTTCTCTTTCCAGCACTTTTCTCTTTTTCTCATGCCTCCCTTGTGGTAAATTAATCGACCTTATTCAGTATTCAGTAAAGAGGGCTCGGGTTTGAATCCGGACGGCCGGGATGAAAACGGACGGCCGGGAATCAACCCACTTCCTTTTCCCGAAACGGAGAATTCAATGCCTGACCCCGGTCCCGTCCGCATTCTTCTGGTGGAGGACAACCGACACGACTACATCGCCTTCCGCAGGTCTCTTCAAAAAAGCGGGCTGGAGGCGACCATCCGCCATTTCGTTCGGGCCGAGGAGGCCCTGGACCATTTGGCGGGTAATGCCGAGTCCTATGATATAGTGGTGGCCGACCACAATCTGCCGGCCATGACCGGGCTGGAATTCTGTGAACGACTGCTGAAACGGCAGACCCGAATACCGGTGGTTCTGCTGACCGGTCAGGGAAACGAGCATTTGGCCATATCCGCCCTCAAGGCCGGGGTCTCCGACTATATCATCAAGGACCCCCGGCAGGGATACCTGGAACTGCTGCCCATGGCCCTAAAGGAGGTGATGCGGGGGGCCGAAGACCGACGGGCCCGGTTCGAGGCGGAAAAGGCGCTTCGAAAAAGCCAGGCCATCCTCAACGCTACCCAGAAAATCGCCCGAATCGGCGGATGGGAAACCCACCTGGAGACCGGGGAGCAGGTCTGGACCGAGGAGGTGTACCGGATCCGCGAAATCGATACCGATTTTCAACCCACTCTGGAAAAGGACCTCGATTTTTTTACCCCCGAATCCCGGCCGCTTCTGGAGGCGGCGGTGGATCGCGCCGTGGAAACCGGCGAACCCTGGGATCTGGAACTGGAGATGCTCACCGCCGAGGGCCGGCGTCTCTGGGTTCGCACCATCGGTAAGGCCCTTCAAAAGATGGGCAAGACGGTGAAGCTCTACGGATCACTTCAGGACGTCACCGACCGCAAGCGGTTGGAGGATGAGCTGATCAAGGCCAAGAAGATCGAAGCCACGGGGGTGCTGGCCGGCGGCATCGCCCATGATTTCAACAACCTGCTGTTTATTATTCTGGGCAATATCGACCTGGCCAAAGAAGACTCGAATATCGGTTCGCGGACGGCGGAACTGCTCGCCACCGCCCAAAAAGCAGGCATGAAGGCCCGGGACCTCACCCATCAGTTCATTACCTTCTCTTCCGGCGGCGAACCGGTTCGAAAACGGACCCCGCTGGATCCGTTTCTTTCGGACATTCTTCGCATCTCCCTGGGCGGCTCCAACCTGGAATACCAATACACCTCTAAAGATGCGCTATGGGATGTGGAGGTGGACCGGGGTCAGGTGTCTCAGGTCCTGCACGGAATCATCGACAACGCCAAGCAGGCCATGCCCGGCGGCGGGATTCTCCGCATGACGGCCGAAAACGCGGGCGAAAAATCCGCCGGGCAGGCCGGACCGGCGCCGGCCGGCAGGTATGTTCGAATTTGCGTCATCGATGAAGGGGACGGAATTCCCCGGGGGAACCTTCAGAATATCTTCGACCCCTATTTTTCCACCAAACAGCGGGGCAGTCAGCGGGGGATGGGGCTGGGCCTGGCCATCGCCTATTCCATCGTCAAAAACCACGGGGGCACATTGGAGATCGATTCCCGACCGGGGGAGGGGACCCGGGTCACGCTCTATCTTCCCGCCCTTCCGGAAAAACCGGCCTCGGAAAAGCAGCGGGCGCCCTCCGTGAAACCCGAGACAGGGCGCCGAGTGCCGGGGGGCGGGCGAATACTGGTGATGGATGATGAGACAATGGTTTGTAAACTGGCCCAAAAAATGCTGGAGCGGCTGGGCTACACAGATGTTTCTCTGGCCCAAAACGGCGAGGAGGCGATCACACATTATCGGGAAGCCATGGAAGCCCGCCGGCCCTTTGACCTGGTGATTCTGGATTTGACCATCAAGGGCGGCATGGGCGGGGTGGAAACGATTCGAAAGCTGCGCCAGATCGACCCCGATGTGACGGCGGTCCTCGCCAGCGGCTATCTGGCCGATCCCGAATTCGCCGGTTACAATATCACCGAATTCAAAACCGCCATTGCCAAACCTTATTCCCTGAGCCAGTTGGAATCGTTGCTCAACCGGCTGTTGGGAACCGAACGGAAGGGGATCTGAACCGATGCTGAAAATTCCATACCCAAGCACCTGCTCCGGAATGGAAAGGTTTATTTGGGTGCTGATGTCAATGATGATGGTGATCGTGGGCGGAACCGGATCGAGCGAAGCCGGCGGGCTGCGCCGGGACGGTCGGCTGGAATTTTTAACCGGTGAGGGGATGATCTCCGCGGCGGTTGATATTCAGGTGGCCGACACCCCGCAGGAGCGGGCCCAAGGGCTCATGGGGATCAAAAAACTGGATGAAACGGAAGGGATGCTTTTCATCTACCCGGATGTCGGCCACCGGGCTTTCTGGATGCGAAACACCTACGTTTCCCTGGACATCATCTTCATATCCGAAGACCGGCGGGTGATCAACATCGCCGAAGGCGCCCGGGTGTTGTCCGATACCCGGTATTATTCACAAGAACCGGCGCAATATGTGGTGGAGGTCATCGCAGGCTTCTGCAAGGCGCATGGGATACGACCCGGAGATTCGGTGCGATGGCGTCTTCGGTGATTTGATCGGAACGACCGGGTATGAAAAACCGGATGGCTCAAGGATGGGCCGCCGGGCGGCAGCCGACTGCATTCGGTGATTCAAAAAAAGAAAGGGGCGAGATGATGATCATCCCGCCCCCGGAAATCATTTACCGCTGAAAACTAAACGCATCCGGTCGGCTTGGGAAGACCGGCCATCTTACAAGCGCCTTTACCCGGTCCTGACGGGAAGAGCTCATAGATGTGCTTCAGCTTGAACTTGGTCAGCTTGGAGAGGACGCGAACCATGGGAGCGATGCCGTTCTTCTCATAGTACTCCTGGAGAACCTTGATCACCAGCTTGTGCTCGTCGGTCATCTCGTCGATGCCTTCCTGCTCTTTTACGTACTCAACCCATTCTTCGTTCCACTGGTTGTAATCCGTAATGAAACCGTCTTCGTCAACATCAAAACTCTTGCCTTTAAATTCAACTGTTGCCATTAAGAAAACCCCCTCTTCTTGAAATTTTGATCAATCTTCAACGGTATTGATCGACACACTCATGTTTTATCTCATATACTCTTCAACCAAGTATACAGCCGGAATTAAAATTTTTAGCTTTTTTATATGTAAGAACCAGAAATGTCAACACGAAATTTAAGACCCGGTCACATTCAATCATCTGAAAGAGGCGCCCATCATACCGGGAATCTATAATGATTTTCAAGCCTTGGTGAATTGTTCTTGATATTGACAGGGCCAAGGTGGTACTATACAAAAAAAATAGAAGGAAAGTCAATAGAGGAAAGATCCGAATAATCATTTTTCGGGTTCCGGCCCGCCCACAAAGATTTTCATTCGGCAAACAGGGAGGAACAGGCATGATTCTGAACGTCAAATCCGGTTCGAAAACGGAACTGATCGATATCACATCCCGGGTCCGCGAGGCGGTCTCCTCCGCCGGCGTAAAGGAGGGGATCTGCATGGTCTACGTTCCCCACACCACGGCGGCCGTGACCATCAATGAGAACGCCGATTCCAGCGTGAAACGGGATATTCTGATGGTCCTCAACGACATGGTCCCCTGGAAGGCCGACTATCGCCACGCCGAGGGGAATTCGCCGGCCCATGTCAAATCGACCTTGGTGGGAGCCTCGGAGCTGGTTGCCGTGGAGGACGGCAAGCCGGTCCTGGGGACCTGGCAGGGCATTTTCTTCTGTGAATTCGACGGCCCGAGATCCAGGAAGGTTCATGTCCGCTTTCTCAAAGGGGGCGCCGATGGATGACCTGGACCGGGAGCTGCTCAACCGGGTGCAATCCGATTTTCCCATTGCCTCCCGGCCCTATGCGGCGATCGCCGGTGATCTGGGCATCACCGAAGCCCAAGTGATTCAGCGGCTGAAGGCGCTCAAGGCCCGGGGAATCATTCGGCGGATCGGCGGCAATTTCGTCCCCCACAAGCTGGGATTCGTCAGCACCCTGTGCGCCGCGAAGGTGCCGGAGGAGAAGCTGGAATCCTTTGCGGAAACGGTCAACCGATACCCCGGGGTGACCCACAATTATACCCGGGACAACCCTTTCAATGTCTGGTTCACCTTTATCGCACCCTCCATGGAGGAGATCGACGCCAACCTGGAAGCCATCTCCCGGGAGACCGGGGTGCGGGAAATCCTCAATCTACCGGCCACCAAGGTGTTTAAGATTCGGGCTCATTTCGATCTGTAAATGAAAGACATACGCATCGCAGCGGCCGTCTTCCAATCCCGCCTTCTGGAAACGGATCACAATCTGGATCGAATGGCGGGGCTGATCCGCCGGGCCAGGGACCGGGGGGCGGCCGTGATCTGTTTTCCGGAGATGAACATCACCGGCTACACCAGCCGTTCGGAGATCGAGGCGGTGGCCGAGCCGATTCCGGGTCCCGTCAGCGATCGGCTGTGCCGAATGGCCGCGGCCGACGAAATCGTCATTCTCGCGGGCATGGCGGAGCGGGACGGCGAGGATCGGATTTATGTGAGCCATCTGGTGGTGGAGCCTTCGGGAAAGATTTCGGTCTACCGGAAACTCCACATCGCCCCGCCGGAAAAGGGGGTCTATTCTCCGGGAGAGACGGTTCCCCTGTTTGAAATCGGAGGGATCGTCTGCGGGATTCAGCTCTGCTACGACGCCCACTTTCCGGAACTGTCCACCCTCATGACCCAGCGGGGGGCCGATGTCCTCTTCATGCCCCATGCCTCCCCCCGAGGCACCCCCGAAGACAAATATCGCTCCTGGTCCCGGCATCTGCCGGCCCGGGCCTTCGACAACAGCCTCTATGTCATCGCCTGCAACCAGTCCGGGGTCAACGCCAACGGACTGCGGTTTCCGGGCATCGCCATGGTGATCGACCCTTCCGGCAATGTGGTGGCCAGAGACTTGAGCGATCGGGAAGGCATTGTTGTGGCCGACCTGTCGGCCGCGGCCCTGGACCGGGTTCGAAACCACAAAATGCGCTTTTTCTTTCCCAATCGGCGGCCCGGTCTGTATCGACGGGAAGGCCCCCGCCGATCATCCGGATGAGGCCTCTTTCCGCAGCCGTTCCAGGGCCTCGTCCGGCCCCAGAACGATCATAAGATCGCTCTCCTTGATCAGGAAATCGCCGGTGGGGATCACATTCAGCCGGTCCGGCGCCAGCTCCTGGACGGCGATCACCTGAATCCCGTATTCATTGATCAGGTTGAGTTCCTTGAGGGCTTTTCCCACAAACTTTTCGGGGGGCGAGATCTGGATAATGGTGTACCCCTCGATGAGCGGCAGGTAATCGAGCAGATGGGGGTTGTGAAGCCGCTCCCCGATCAGGAGGGCCTGATCCATCTCCGGAAAAAAGACCTCTTTGGCGCCGATCTTCTGAAGTATCCGGCCGTGGGGATCGCTGATCGCCATGGCGAGCAGCCGCTTGACCCCGATATCGATCAGGTTGAGGGTGGCCAGAATCGATTCGGTCAGCCCGGTGCCGATGCTCACTACCACCGCGTCCATGTCCTCCAGTCCCAATTCTTGCAGCGCAAGGAGGTCGGTGGCGTCCGCGACTACCGCCCGGCTCACCTGGTCTTTGATCTCCTGAATGGGGGCCGGTTTCCGGTCGACGACCAATACCTCATGACCTTTGTCGTACAGATGAACCGCCAGATAGCGGCCGAAATTGCCCATGCCGATGATTGCAAACTGTTTCATAGGTGGTTTATCCGATCATGATTTCTTCTTCCGCGTAGTGGTACCGCGAATTGATTTGCCGGCTGATGGCGATGCCGATCACCAGGGGGCCCAGCCGGCCGATGAACATTTCGGCCGTGATCACCAGTTTGCCGAAGGCGGTGAGCCCGCCGGTGACCCCGGTGGAAAGGCCCACGGTGCCGAAAGCGCTGACCGCCTCGAAAAAAAGATCGAGAAATCCGCCCCGGCTCAGGGCCGGCGACAGGGGCCCGAGTTCACCGGTCAGCAGCAGCATCAGGGAAAAAACGATGATTCCGGTGGAGAGCATCACCACGTTGATGGCCCGCCAGACCGAGGTCATGGGAATGGTCCGGTAAAAGATTCGGGGAAACTGATGACCCCGAAGCCGGGAGATGCCCAACAGAAACAGGCTGCCGACGGTGGTGGTCTTGACCCCGCCTCCGCAGGAGCCGGGACAGGCCCCGATAAACATGAAGACGATCATCAAAAAAAGGGCTTCGCTGGTGAGATTTTCGATGGCCAGGGTGTTGAATCCGGCGGTTCGGGTGGTGACCGATTGAAAGAACGCGGCCAGAAACCGGTCGGGTATGGACAACGGCGCCAGGGTGTTGCGCCATTCCATCATCAGAAACAGCAGGGTCCCCGTTCCCCAGAGAATAAGGCTGGTGGAGATCACCAGTTTGGAATGGAGACTGAGACGTGACCAGGACCGTTTCCCGAAGGGGAACATCCGTTTCAGCTCCGAGAGCACCAGAAACCCGATGCCGCCGGCGACGATGAGAGAGCAGACGGTCAGGTTGACGACCCAGTCTTCGGCGTAGCCCATGAGGCTGTCCGGAAACAGGGAAAACCCGGCATTGCAGAAAGCGCTCACGGCATGAAATATTGCCAGATAGACCGCTTGTCCGGCCCCGTGATCCGGAAGAAAACAGAAGAAGAGGATACCCGCGCCGATCAGCTCCAGGGTGCAGGCCATCAGGATAACATTGCGGACGATATCCCCCGGATTCAGGTTCCGCTTGTGGGTGAAGGTGTCGTGGATCACCATGCGGCCCATGAGGCTGGTGCGCCGGCCGGCGATCATGAGAAAGAGGGTGGAGAGGGTCATGATGCCGAGGCCGCCGGTCTGAATCAGCAGGAGAATCACCCCTTCGCCGAAACCGGAGAGGGCGCTTCCGGTGTCCATGACGATGAGGCCGGTGACGCAGCCGGCCGAGGTGGCGGTGAAAAGAGCGTCTATAAACCCGATGGGGGCGTCGGCCGAGGCGGCCGGCAGCATCAGCAGAAGGGTCCCGATACCGATCAGAAGCAGGAACCCGAGGATGGGGGCCCGGCCCGGAAACCGGACCAGCCACCGGGAAACGGAAAGGGTCAGCCGTCGAAACCTTCGACCCGGATCATGAATCGTCATCGGATTTTCGGACTCGGGATTTTCGGACTCGGGATTTTCGGACTCGGGATTTTCGGATTTAATGCCGGGTGAATCGGAATCATTGCGCGAGAATCCAAAAAAGAAGATTGACTTGCATTCGCCATATTGAATAGCGTTACCCAACCGTCCGCATTCAGGTCGGGAATGTAAACCGGATTCGGCCGGAAATCAATTGATTTTACGGCGGCCGGTCTCGAAAAACAAGCATTCGGGGAAATCATGCCCGTCACTCAACAAAAACCGCCTTTGATCGTCGTCTGCGGGGCCACCGGGATCGGAAAGACATCGACGGCCATCGAGCTGGCCCGAACCTTCGGCGGTGAAATCGTGGGGGCCGATTCCATGCAGATTTACAGGTATATGGATATCGGCACCGCCAAGCCCACCCCGGCGGAACGTCGGGCGGTCCCCCATCACCTGGTCGATATCATCGAGCCCGATGAACCCTTTGACGCGGCCCGGTATGCCGAGGCCGCCCGCCGTGTGGTCGGAAATCTTCATAAAACCGGTATTTTGCCCTTTGTGGTCGGGGGCACCGGGCTGTATATAAAGGCCCTGACCCAAGGGATTTTTCAGGCCCGACCGGCGGCGGCCGGGGTGCGGGACCGCCTTCGGGCGGAATGCGAGGCCCTGGGCGCTTCGGCCCTTCATGAGCGGCTCCGCAGGGTCGATCCGGCGGCAGCCGGGCGGCTTCATCCCAATGACGCTTATCGCATTCTTCGGGCATTGGAAATCTGCGAAACCACCGGCAAACCGATGTCGGCCCACCATGCCGAACACCGGTTCGCGGAATCCCCCTATTCGGTGTTGAAGATCGGTCTGGAGATGGACCGGGCGGCTTTATACGACCGAATCAACCGACGGGTGGAGATGATGCTTGAGGCCGGGCTGCTGAAAGAGGTTCAAAGACTGCTGGAGATGGGGTATGATCCGGAGCTGAAGCCCATGCAGTCCATCGGGTACCGCCACATGGTCGATTATCTGCAAGGCCGGTTGAGCTGGGAGGAAGCGGTGAGAACGCTGAAGCGGGACACCCGCCGATATGCCAAGCGTCAGTTCACCTGGTTTCGAAAGGATACCGCCGTGAATTGGTTTTCGCAGGAGGCCGTCGACGCGATTCGACTGAAAATAAAAAATTTCTTGCAACCGCCGTCAATTTATACCAATATAATGCCCGATCATTCTTGAGGCGATTCTTGCCTCGAAGGCTTGGGGGGTAAAAATGAACACCTATATCGGTTTGATTTCCTTGGGAGTATTCGCCGTCGGGTTGTCGGCCTATCTGCCCTTTGTGATTCCGACGCCGACCATTTCCTTGGTCACCATTCTTTTCGCTGCGGTTTTTACGCTGTTGATCACCTTTATGGTGACCAAGAAGTGGATGGAAGAGCAGTACGATCTCAAGATTCGAAAGGTCAAGGAGGAGAACGAGCGGCGGATTCGGCGGTTGAAAAAAGAGCATGACACCACCACCCTTGAAAAGACCATCCGCGACGGCACCCAGACCCTGATCAAAAACGCCCTCGATTACTTCAAGATCGAAAACATCAAAAACGAGATCGGAACCTCCGCCGCCATCGAAAACCTTCAGCTCGACAAGTACGGCCAGATCATCGAACTGCTGGCCGATTTTTCCCTGATCCTGCCGGACATCAAGGAAAATCAGAAGATCGTAGAGGATGAGATCACCCACCAGATCAAGATCTACACCATCGATGAAAATCCCTTCGCCTTGTTTCTCGAGCGGATCATGCAGAAGTACATCGTTACGGTAAACAAGAAGATCAAGGAAAAGATCGAATTCGAAATCATGGAATCGATGAAGATCTGCCCCCAGTGCGCCGAAAAGGTGTTGCCCAAGGCCAAGGTCTGCAAACACTGCGGCCATAAATTTCAGTATATTTCCCGGTCCACCGCCCACCGCACCATCGCCCTGGATCGGGTGGACCGGGGCAAGAAGTACTACAAACTGGGTCAGTACCCCGAAGCCCTCAAGGAGTTCGACACCGCCATCGAACTCAAGGCCAATTACGCCCTCGCCTATTATAACCGGGCCATCGTCCACAGCAAGCTGGGGAACCGCAAGGAGGCGGAAGCCGACCTGCGGGAGGCATCCTATCTAGGCCACAAAAAGGCCCAGGAACTGCTCAACGCCAAGGGCATCGCGTAGCGGGGTTACAAGCCAACGGCCGATAGAAGGGTCAGGGCGCCCAGGCATGCACCGGACAGGCCCATCCCCGCAGGCTTTCATACAGGGCGATACCGACGGCGGTGGACAGGTTGAGGCACCGGATGTCGCCCGCAATCGGAATGTGATACCGGCCCTTCGGATACCGACCCAACACCGCATCGGGCAATCCGCGCGTCTCCGAACCGAAAATCAGGAACCCCCGTCGGGGTAACGCCATTTCCCGAAAGGATCGCTCCGCCCCTTTGGCGAAGACCGCCGTCTCCTCCGGTTGCGGGGCCATATCGCCCTCGAAGGATTCGAAATTCTCCCACACCCTCAGTTTCACCCGGCGCCAGTAGTCGAGACCGGCCCGCTTCACATTGCGGTCATCCAGGGAGAATCCCAGGGGTTTGATCAGGTGAAGCCAGGCCCCGGTTCCCAGACAGGTGCGCCCGATATTGCCGGTGTTCCAGTGCACCTCGGGATGGACCAGCACCACGTGACGTTCCGGTTCCGGCGGCCGGTCGGGTGTTTCGATCTCGGGGGGCGTCACCGGTTTACACCTTTTTGCCGCAGTGGGGGCAGTATTTGAATTCCGGATGAAGGGACCGCCCGCATTCGGGGCAGGCGGCCTCTCCTTTTTCTAAATATTGCTCATATTCCGGCCCCATCTCCCGGACCGCCCGTTCGCACCGGTCGCACATCAGAAAGGGCTCCCCTTTTTTGACCCGAAAAAGCGGTATGAAAAAGAGGTTCAGGTAATGGTCCACCCGTTTATACCGGGCCTGGGCCAGTCCGCAGACCGGACAGAGCACCGGCTGGTCGTCCAGAATTTTGATTTTCGGGGTAATCCCGCCGATGAAGATCATTTCATCCTTTTCTTGGGATCGTCGACCATGATCATGGCCGGATCGTCACAACCCGCGCCGGGGTTTTTCGACCTGCCGGCGCGCGATCGGTGTTGAAAGATGCGTGGTTATCCGATATGTGAATGTCATTGATCCATCCATAGGTAAAATTTGGCCATAGGTAAAATCAGATAAAATTCGAAGTCTTTGTCAAAACATTTTTCATTCGGAGGCGCGCATGATCATCGATGTTCATACCCATCTCTTTTCCCGGGAAATTCGGGAGAACCGGTCCCGATATTTTCCGGGGGAATCCGCTTTCAAACTGCTCTACGATTCTCCCAAAGCGAAGCTGGCGGGGGCCGGGGAGATGCTGGCGATGATGGATGCCGAAGGGGTGGATATATCCGTGGTCTTCGGGTTCCCCTGGCGGAGTTCGGAGGTGTTCAAGCGGGAAAACGATTATATTCTGGAGACGGTCGCGAAACATCCGGATCGGTTCATCGGCTTGTGCTGTTTCGATGCCCTGAGTCCGGAGGCTCCCAAAGAAGCGGAACGGTGTCTCAATGCCGGTCTGTCGGGCGTGGGAGAACTCGCCTTTTATGAATCCGGCATTAATCTCAAAGCCTGCGAAGCCCTTGAGCCGATTCTCGAACTTTGCCGGGAAAAGCGGTTGCCGGCCTTGATCCACACCAATGAACCGGTCGGCCATTTTTACCCGGGGAAGAGCCCCAATACCCTGGCTCAGATCTATCATTTGATCAAACGATTTCCCGAGAATATTTTCATTCTGGCCCATTGGGGAGCCGGCATCTTTTTCTATAATCTATTGAAGAAAGAGACTCGGGAGGTTTTGAAAAATGTCTATTATGACACGGCCGCCTCTCCCTTTCTCTACGAAGCGGCGATCTATCCCGAGGCTTTGGAACTGGCCGGCCCCGATAAAGTGCTCTTCGGGACCGATTATCCGTTGCTGAAGCCCTCCCGGTATTTCAAGGATATGGCGGCATCCGGCATTTCCGAATCGGGTCGGGCCGCCATCTGGGGCGGTAATGCAGCCCGGCTTTTCAACCGTCAGTAAACAGGGCTCGGGCCGCCCGAATAACGGAAATCGTCGTTTAGAACCGGATTTTTCCGAGCGGATTTCAAGCCCGCTCTTCAAATTCATTATCCGCTCCGATATTATCCGGCGGGATTCCGCGGGGGGATGTTCCCGATCGCTTCCAGAATGGGCTTGATCTCCGCGCGATGCCGGGGCGGCGCCATCAGCGCCTTGACCGGCCGATTCGGAATCAGCCCCCGGGGCGGATGCGTGAGGGCGCCCTCCCGGTACTGATCCCGATTTTCCTCGGGGCCCATCCAGAGCAGGATATCGGTGAGGTTGCCGGAATACCCGTCGGCGTCCACATGCTCGATATATTGGAGAATCACCGTATTGACGGTGACCACGAGCGGGTCCATATCCGCCGCCCCGGTTTCACCGCAGTTGCGGGCGGAAACCATGCACCGGCATCCGAAGGGACGCACCCCGTAGAGGGGGCATTCATTCTCCGTGAGCAGACCGCATTCCCCCCAGTCGGGATTGCTTTCCTCTTCCGGCGGGTCTTCCCCGCGCAGGCAGATCTCTGCGATCCCGTTGGTGGTGACCAGCGGTCGAAACCGGTTTCCCTCGGCGCCGACTTCCAGCCGACCAACCAGATCTATTCGACCCGAGGCCGCCAGGGTGTCGGCGATGTGGTACCCTTCCAGGGTGGTCAGGGTCACATTGCGGGTGCAGCAATGGGCGCACCCGCGCTTGCAGGCGAGATCCCGCCCGTCCAGGAACTCGCCGTAGACTGCGTAAATCCGTTGGAGAATCGCCAGCTTTTCGTTCAGGTTCAAGAGATACCCCGATCAAAAAACGTTAATAGATGATGCCGCTGTCCCGTTCACCGCCGCCGGGGGTCACGATGCGGGAAGAACCCTCCTGCTGCATTTTCTGGACCTCTTCGACGATCTGCTGAACCGCCTGATCCATGGCGCTCGGAAATTCGGCGATCGCTCCTTCCAGGGTGGTGGCCTTCAGCGGCGCCTGCACCGGCAGCGGTCCGGAGGGCGACATGAGCTGGGTATGTCCCATGAAAATCGCGTCTCTGGAAGGATCATCGGCGCCGTCGCTTTTGATGGGAATCAGTTTTCGAATGGAGGCGATCTTGAGATCGGTGATCCCTTCCTCCCGGTAGAGGTTGTCTTTATTCACTGTAAAATCAATGCCATTCAGCTGAGCCATTTGGATCTCCTTTTTGGAAATGAAAGTTAAAAGTTCTAAAATAAGCCCGAATGGACACATTTCAAGTTAATGCGCCGATTTAATCGCTCGAGGGTTGACTTCCGGCTGAACCCACTCCCGGGTCAAACACCTTGACATTGGAATGAACACCCTTTACCCTGATGGGCGATGAAGCAAACACTCGATTTCGGTGGGAGGATGAGCCCGATTTCTGTTGGAGGATGAAAATGACAAGCACCGTCTATTTTATGGATCTGAGAAGCACCCCCAAGGAAAATCTGTTCGGAAAGCTGGAGCGGCTGCTGGATGCGGCGGGAATTGCATCCGTCATCTCCAAACGGGACCTGGTGGCGGTGAAGCTCCATTTCGGCGAAATGGGCAACACCGCCTATATCCGGCCTGTGTTTCTTCAAAAGATCGTCGAGCGGATCAAGGCCCATGCGGGCAAGCCCTTTCTGACCGATGCCAATACCCTGTATGCGGGCACCCGGGGGGATGCGGTCAGCCATCTGACCACGGCGATTCGAAACGGGTTCGCCTATTCGGTGGTGGATGCGCCCCTGATCATCGCCGACGGCATGCGGGGCAAGACCGAAACCGCGGTGGCCGTGAATCGAAAACGATTTCAGGAGGTGTACATCGGGACGGAAATCGTCAATGCCGACGCCATTATTTCGGTGGCCCATTTCAAGGGGCATGAACTCTCCGGTTTCGGCGGCGCCATCAAGAACCTGGGGATGGGATGCGCCTCACGAAAGGGGAAGCTGGCCCAGCACTCCACCGTGTCCCCTAAAATCAACGACGAAAAATGCGTGGGATGCGGAGAGTGCGAGGATCACTGCTCTCAGGAAGCCCTGGCGGTGGTGGATGCCAAGGCCGAGCTGGATCAGGAAGCCTGCATCGGCTGCGGCGAATGCATCCTGATCTGCCCCAATGAGGCGGTGGAAATCCAGTGGGATCAATCCATTCCTGTTTTTCTGGAAAACATGGTCGAATACACCGAAGGCGTGCTCAAGGGGAAAGAGGGGAAATCCCTCTACCTCAACTTCATTACCAATGTTTCGCCGGCCTGCGACTGCTACGGCTATAATGACGCCCCCATCGTGGGGGATATCGGGATCGTGGCATCCGCCGATCCGGTGGCCATCGATCAGGCCTCGGCGGATCTGGTCAACGGCGAATCGGCCCTGCCCGGCACCTGCCTGAAGACCCATCGCGGGGCCGGCGAGGATAAGTTCAAGGGCCTCTATCCCAAGGTGGACTGGCCCATTCAACTCGAATATGCCGAAGAAATCGGCCTGGGAACGCGACAATACGATCTGAAACGGATTTGATGAAAAAGATGGAATCCAATGGGCCGACCGGGACGCGCGTTTCCTGAAAAGATTCATTCAAAAGGAGAGACGTCATGAGCAAGACCGAAAGACTCCATAAAGTCGGGACGTCCGATCAGCGAATGTTCGGCCCCCGAAAAGTCATCGTGTGCGGGTTTCCGGCATCGGAACAGCCGCATTTTTTGGAAGTACTGGAAAAAGGAGAGATGCTCGATATTCCGGTGATATTCGTGACCGGGGACCGGGCCGAATCGCTGATGGGCGACATCGTGGAACTGCCGGCCGGCGCCGGTCTCGATCAGGATTCGGATCTGGACCGGGCGGTGATCCTGTCGGGCATCAGCGAAAACGAACTTCAAACCGTGCTTCGAACCTACCGGGCCCGGGGTCTGCCCGCGCCCCTCTGGGCCACCCTGACCGAAACCTCGGTCGAATGGCCTCTGTCCGAACTGCTTCGGGAACTGGCATCCGAGCGGGAGGCGTTTCGCCGCACGTCAGGCAAGTAAAGCCGCTTTCTGCCCGCAGATTTCCAATTCATTCGGCCCCTTCCCGCACCAGGCGGGAAGGGGCCGATTTCTTTTCAGAAGGGTTTCCCTTCAGGCATTTTCACACCTGAATCAACTCCCCGCAGACATCCTGAAGCGAGACCGACAACCGCACCCGGCTGCCGTTGAGGGCGGGGCCGACGGTGCTGAGGGCCTTTTCGGGGGTGTTGTTCTTTTCGCTGAGGTGGCTTAAGACCACGTGGCGGAGCCGGTCGTGAAGCAGTTCTTTGAGCAGGGTCCCGGCGTCTTGGTTGGAGAGATGGCCGGTCCGGCTTTTGATGCGCTGCTTGAGATGCCAGGGGTAGGGGCCGTTGATCAGCATCTCGGGGTCGTGGTTGGCTTCCAGGCAGAGCAGGGTGCAGTCTCTGAGGTGCTCCCGGACCACGGCGGTGGCGATGCCCAGGTCGGTGGCGATGCCGATCTTGGCGCCGTTTCGGCGAAGGGTAAACCCCGAGGATTCCTCGGCGTCATGGGAGGTGGAAAAGGGGCGCAGGGCCAGGGTGCCGATGGCGAATCCTTTGCCGCATTCGAAATGGCGAACCGTTTCGATGCGCCCGATCTTGTTTCCGGCGGCGGTCCGGGTGCGCCGGGTCATATAGACCGGCAGGCGATACCGGCGGGCCAGAACCCCCACCCCGCGGATGTGGTCGCCGTGCTCGTGGGAGACCAGCACCGCGGTCAGGTCTTCAGGGGAAAGCCCCCGGCTCTGCATCCGCCGCTGAATCTCTACGCCGGACAGCCCCGCATCCAAGAGAATCGAGGTGGCGCCGTCGGAAATATAGATGGCGTTTCCCCGGCTGCCGCTGGCCAGGGAACAGATCCTGAAGTCGCAGGGGTCCGTCGATGAAGAATCCATAGGCCGCTGTTCGAAATCGAAGCTGAGAGGTTGTTGGGAAAGTTTGATGGCTATCCTTTTTGGGCCTTTTTCTGGATTTTGGCCCAGGTGTCCCGCAGGGTGACGATTCGGTTGAAGATCGGCAGGTCCGGCGCGGATGCCTTGTCCACGCAAAAATATCCCAGACGTTCAAACTGAAATCGCTCTCCCGGTCCGGCCTCGGCCAGGGACGGCTCCAGACGGCAATCGGGCAGGATTTCCAGAGAATCGGGATTCAGATGATCCGTAAACTCCCCTTTGGCGGCGGAAGGGTTTTCAGTCAAAAAGAGATGATTGAAGAGCCGCACCTCGGCCTCCAGGGCATGGGGGGCCGACACCCAGTGAAGGGTGGCCTTGACCTTGCGTCCGTCCGGCGCGTCTCCGCCCTTGGTTTCGGGGTCGTAGGTGCAGCGAAGCTCGGTCGCCTCCCCGTTTTCATCCTTGATCACGTCGGTGCAGGTGATGAAATAGGCGTATCGAAGCCGAACCTCCCGGCCGGGGGCCAGGCGGAAGAACTTCTTGGGCGGATTTTCCATGAAATCATCCCGTTCGATATACAGCTCCCGGGAAAAGGGCACCTGTCGGGCGCCTGCGGAAGGGTCTTCGGGATTGTTGATGGCTTCCAGCTCCTCGGTCCGATCCTCGGGGTAATTTTCGATCACCACCTTCAGGGGCCGAAGCACCCCCATCACCCGGTTTGCGCGTTTGTTGAGTTCCTCCCGAACGCAGTAGTCGAGCAGGGCGATATCCACCATGCTGTCGCGTTTGGCCACTCCGATCCGTTTGCAGAAGGTACGGATCGATTCCGGGGTATATCCCCGCCGCCGAAGCCCGGAGATGGTGGGCATTCGCGGGTCGTCCCATCCGGCCACATGGCCGCCGCGGACCAGTTCGATGAGCTTTCGCTTGCTGAGCACGGTGTAGGAGAGGTTGAGCCGGGCGAACTCGATCTGCTGAGGATGATAGATCTCCAGCTGGTTCAGGACCCAGTCGTAGAGCTCCCGGTTGTTTTCGAACTCCAGGGTGCACAGGGAGTGGGTGACCCGCTCGATGGAGTCGGAGATGCAGTGGGTGAAATCATACAGCGGATAGATGCACCAGGCTTCTCCGGTCCGGTGGTGGGCTGTTTTGCGGATGCGGTAGAGGGTCGGGTCCCGCATCAGGATATTGGGAGCCGCCATATCGATCTTGGCCCGAAGGACATGTTCGCCGTCGGCGAATTCGCCGGCCCGCATTCGCCGGAAGAGGTCGAGGTTCTCCGCCGCCGAGCGGTTGCGGTAAGGGCTCTCTTTTCCCGGTTCGGTCAGGGTGCCCCGGTATTCCCGAATCTGATCGGGGCTGAGGCTGTCGACATAGGCTTTTCCCTTTTGAATCAGGGTTTCGGCAAAGCCGTAGAGGGTATCGAAATAATCGGAGGCGAAATACCGGTGCGGGCCCCAGTCGAACCCGAGCCAGTGGACATCCTCCTGAATCGAATCCACATACTCCACCTCTTCCTTGGCCGGATTGGTGTCGTCGAAGCGCAGATGGCAGGCGCCGCCGAATTCCCGGGCGAATCCGAAATTGACGCAGATCGACTTGGCGTGGCCGATATGAAGATAGCCGTTGGGTTCCGGAGGAAACCGGGTCACCACCCGGCCGTCGAACCTGCCGGTTTTTTGGTCTTCTTCGATAATGTAGCGGATGAAATTGGGCGGCGGGGCGGAATCCTTGGTGATCAGGTCCATGTCGGCGCCGGACCCCGTCGGTTTCGTCTGTTTCATATGGTCACTCCTGTTTATCGATTCATCCCGATGAGCGGGAAGCTGATTTCAAAAAAAGACGCCCCGTCGTCGCATCGAATCAGCGGGGCGTGTGTACGGCCGGTGCATATATCACAGAATGCGCAGTCCGCACAAGCCGGTCACTGCCGGCCGAATGGGCGAGCCTATTGAATCAGGGAGCTGACCTCCTGGTAGGATTCGGTAAAGATCTGCTGCTTTCGCAGCTCCAGGCCGATTTCATCGTCGATGTTGGTGTGCAGCTTTTCCATGATCACCGCGGCGATATCGGGCTCGTTTTGCTCGAAAAGCGCGAGCAGGTCCTCTTCCAGCTCCTCGAAGTAGTTTTTGATGCAGCGCCGGGTGTAGTCGTTGATTTTTCCTTGCAGGTCCCGAATGAATTCGATGATCCGGCCTTCATAGATTTTCAGCACCTTTTCCATATTCGACCCGTTGGAGGGGGTGGGATGAAGGCGGTGACGGCCGTTGCCGTTGATTTTGGAGTAGAGAAGCTTCAGCTTGCGGTCGTCCAGTTCCAGCAGGTCGTTGAAGTTTCCCTCTTTTTTGATGAGGTTCGACTTCCTCGCTTCGGTCACGGCGGTTTCCGCATTGGCTTTCAGCAGTTTTTTGATTTCCTGCATTCTTTCGGGGCTGTCGGAGATGACCTCCTCCAGCTTTTCGGAAACCTCGAATCCCAACCCGTTGAGCCGGTCTCCGAATTCGAACAGAAAGACATCGCACAGGCCGTTGATGCGGGTCAGGATGTCCCGCTTGCTCAGTTTGTCTTCCAGGGTGAAAGAGAGCCCTTCGGGCAGCAGGTCGGTTTTTTTGAGTTCGTTGAGCAGTTCACGGGAGAAGCGGTGAACGATGTCTTCCCGCATCAGAGAGCGAAGCTGCCGGCGGAACATCTTGCCGATGGGCAGCCGTTCTTCGATTTTCTGGGGCAGGCGGCTCTGGTTTTCCAGGGTGTCCAGCCCCCGCATCATTTCATTCCGGAGTTCGCTTCGGTCCAGCCCGTCGATGTAGGTTTTGATCTGCTGTTCGAAATCCTGCTGTTTTTCATCGGTCCAGAATTCGATGCCGGTCAGATGCTTGATGCGGATCTCCTTAATGCGATCCCGAACGATCGATTGAATACCGCTTGAAAACTGCTTCAGCCGCTTGACCAGTTCTCGGGCGATGAAGGAGTCCTTCAGGTTCTTGTTGTTGACGGCCGCATCATGGTGGGGCTTCAAGATGACCGTGAGCTTTCGGGCCAGTTGAGTAAGTTCGGCCTCCGCCTCTTCGTAGAATTCCTCCCCGGCCGTGGTGTTGAGGTAATCGAACAGTTTTTCTTTGAGTCGGCCGAAATCGCGGATTTCATCCGAGGCTTCCATCACCGACGCGACCGCCTCCGGAGAAGGGATTTTTCCCACCGATTTTTTCAGGTTGTCGAGGTGGTCTTTGATCTTTCCGTTCTCCTCCAGCTGCCCATTGGCGATCAGCCGGACCAGGAGGTAGTTGAGGGCCGACACCTTGAAAACCCGGTCCGGGGTGATGCGGAACTGGTGGGATTCGATTTTTTCGTTGAAGTTTCTCGACTCTTCCCGTTTCTGCTTTTCGCTGGCGGTCTCCCATTTGTTGATGACCCAGAAGGCCCGTTTCAGGACCTTGGGCCGTTGCTTGTGGATTTCCGAGAGCAGCTCGATCTCTTCGCCTTCCAGCAGTTTAAATACCGCCGAGGAGATGACGAAGGCCTTGGCGTCGTTTTCCACATAGGCCTTGGTGATTTTTCGGTGCCGGGGATTGACCACCCCCAGCCCGGGCAGGTCGACCAGTACGACATTGTCGGGGATGTCGATGTCCCGCAGATACACCACCACCCGGTCGACCAGAAGCACGTCTTCATAATCT
>JAABSQ010000015.1 GCA_011390315.1 Desulfobacteraceae bacterium | reverse complement strand
CTGCGGGATAAAAGGTTTCTACTGAGTTCCTTGGCCGATTATGGGGGATCGGCCGTATACAATTCATGTTCGACAGGGTGTACTATGAAAAAGCTCAAGGAAACTCAAATTTTCCGGTAAATTCAGGAGAAACAAAGAAGTCATCCCTGAATACCCGATTCAAAGGAGATCTAAAATGAATATCATCAAAAAGAAAAATTCCAAAATGGCCTTCCTCATTTCCGTCCTTGCCCTGTCTGTTTTCCTGATCGGATGTGGGAATGAGCCGACCGAATCCCGTCGGCCCATTACGGAGGAGCAAAATATGGAAGAATCGGTACCGCCTCCTCCGAAGGTAGAGGGTCCCCAACCGCC